>JAEUWI010000018.1 GCA_016791475.1 Candidatus Hydrogenedentota bacterium | reverse complement strand
AAGTATAGCCAATTCCAACCCGGAGCCCACAACTATATTTATCTGGCATTATTAGCGGTAATAGCAGATCTGCACCCTAAGTTTTGGAAGTTGAAGGCCCGATGGAATCACGGACACGCTATTGTATGAAACGTCAAACAGTTCGATATTTGGCAGGCCGTTAACCGGCACTATGGAGGTGATCGCATTCTCCCTGATACGAAGCTCCTTCAAGCTGGTCATGCCAGAGAGCGCGGCAAAGCTCGTTATGCCGTTTCGGATGAGCGAGAGAGACTGGAGGTTGGGTAGCGCGGCGAGCGGTCCAATGTTCGAGATTGCGTTGTTATTCAGCGTAAGCTCGGTCAACTGACTCATGAACGCCAGTGGCGAGACATCCGATAGGTGATTGTTTTCCATAAGAAGTCGCTTGATCGACGTATTCATCGCGAGGGGGCCGAGATCGTACACTTCATTGGAGCTGATGTAGGCGGTAGTCAGGTTGGGGAGACTCGCCAGCGGTGTGAGGTCGGTGATGAGATTCCGATTGAAGTTGACCGAGGTGAGGTCGGTACAATACTCGAGTCCGCTGAGATCTTGAATAGCGCTGTTCGTCGCGGTGAGGGAAGTGAAACCCACGCCTACCACATCAGATACCCAGATGGGCCCCAATGGAAGATTTATGGCGCTGCGCACCGCCGCTTCCAGATTGGGGTCGGCAAATACCACAAGCCCCGGGTAATCGCCAGGATCGTTGGGATCACGCCCATCGTTCACTTCCGCGCCGTCGTTGTGGCCGTCGTTGTCGGAGTCCGCGTCGGTTGGATCGGTCTGATTCTCAAACTCTTCCGCGTTGGTCAGGCCATCGTTGTCGAAATCCTCCTGACCGTTCTGATTCAGGTTGCCAAAGTGCTCAATTTCCCAGGCATCGAGCAGGCCGTCATTGTCGCTGTCCGTGACAACCGGTGGGGTGTGGTCTTCCAGCGCGCCCATGTCCACTTCCGGGCCCTGGGGGCGTGGGGCGCCATTGAGGTCGTCGAGGACGTTGATCCAGCCACTGATGCCCGCGTCGAGGGCGGGAGAGTTGCTTGCCAGGCCGAAGAAACCAAGTTGCGGCTTTAGGAAGAGCGGGTCAACATTGATCACGCCCTGGGCGGGGTCGGCGGGCTCAAATTCCAGGCAGGAGGCCAGCATAGTGAAAGGGGAGTCGGAGGCGTCATCAATGTTCGTCGCGCCGTTGTCGTAGGCAATGGTATTGAGCGCCAGCGAGAAGGCCTGGCCCCCGAAAACGCCGCCGCCCTGGGGTGCGCTGTTTTTCGCAACGGTCGTGTGGGTCAGGGAGACGCGGTAGCCGTCGTGGTAGATGCCACCGCCCGTGGTGCCCGAATTGTTGTCGTTCAGCAGGCAGTTGGTGAACTCAGTCGTCGAAGTGCCTTCGTAGCAATAGCCCGCGCCCGCATCGGTGGCCGTGTTGTTCTGAAAGGTGGTTCGGAAGAATTCGGTCTTGCCGCCCTTGTCATACATGCCGCCGCCGACACCCGCCGTGTTACCGTCGAAAACACAGCGTTCGAGCACCAGAAAGTTCGCGTCGGAGTAGACGCCGCCGCCGCCGTAGACCGCGGAATTGTTCTGAAAGACCACACCCGAAAACGCCGGAACGAGATCCAAGCCCGCTTGTTCAGCAATTTCCGTGTCGTAGAGCGACCTGCCCGCAAAGAGGAGTGCGGGAGATTTGTAGTTGAAAACGCCGCCGCCGTGCAGCGCGGCATGATTGTTCTCGAAACGGCAGTTGGCGACGAGGGGAGCGGATTGATCGTTGTAAAGTCCACCGCCGAATTCGACCGTGTGACCACGCCGGACCGTGAAGCCATCGAGCGTGGCGCCCCCATAGGGAATGCCCGAACTGAAGACGCACCGGCGCACGTTCTGCCCGTCGATAATGGTGGGGTGGTCTTGCCAATCGCGCGCTTCGCGAAGGGATTCGACGCCGCTGAAGCCGCCGTAGACATGTACACCTTCGAGAAGAATGAGGGAAGTGTCGCCCGCCGCCGCGCCGCCGCTGTCGATGGGGTTGCCCGCCGATCCGGTGTAGGTTCCCTCGGCGACCCACACTTCGCCGCCGCCCGCCTGATGGGCGGCCTGAACGGCATCGCGAATAGAGGAAAACGCCGAAGCCCAACTCGCGCCATTGGGATTGGGGGAAGTGGAATCATCGTCAACCCGGTAGACTTCGGCGTGGGCCCCCGCAACGCACAGAAACAGCAGCAGCATACCGTTTAACGACTTCATTGTTCCCCTCCGGAGAAAGCCCACATGTTGAATTTGCCCAATGTAACGCCCCAATGATAGCAGATCAACGGGCTGTTGACTAGTACGAATTTTGTGGCAATATATAGTTGACAAGCATATTTATAGTGTGGTCCTCTCGGGTGCACAGATCGCCACATGAATCAGGCGTTATCGCTTGCAAATTCGGAGGGCGTGCGGTATAGTTTTGCTTGGAACGCTGGTATCGCGCAACTCGTTTTTGAGTAAACGGGGGAGGTCGGGCTTGGGGAATTCACATCGTATACGCCTTCAATGTGGCGCCTTCAATCTCCTTTCATCTGGTGTTTCATATTTTCGCGCGCGCCGCGCACCTGCAATCACACCCTTCCCTTCCCTTAAATCGTTTCAGAGGCTTTGTCATGCCCCGTCGTAAGAATGTGCTGCGCTTTACACTCTCTTTCATGGCCCTGTGCGCCGTCGCCACCACCGCTTTTGCGCTGGCGGGCAAGATCTGGCGCTACGACTTAACTCAGGTCTATCAGGACTATGATCACATCAATGATTGTCGGTATCGCCTGCAAATGGCGAACTGGGCCATCCGAGAATATCAGGACAATTCAAGTGGTGAGAAGTATCCGACGCTCTCCAATGTTCCGGGCACCCTGATGTTTGGTGATGCCGCCGCGATTGCCGAATTCGACAGCACCTTCCTGCAATACACGAGTCCCGTACAGACCTTCATGTGCCCGGCGCCGCTTCGCGAAGCCCCGGCTTCGCTCTATGACGACACCTACTATGGATACACCGGCTTCATTCTTCGCAACGATCAGGACGTGGAAGCGTTTGCGGGTGCCTATGCGGCCCAGATTTCTGCTGGCGGCAATTTTGACGTAAACTACTTGATGGCGGCGTCGAGCTACGGCGACAGGATCTACCGAATGCGCGAAGGCGTTGAGCGATTCCTGATTACGGACATCAACAATGCAGGGGCTTCGCAAGCGATTACCTCGACGATCCCCGTAATCTGGGACTGGCCGAACAACCACGGCGAAGGTTGGGGCGGAAACGTCCTTTATATGGACGGCCACGTGGAGTGGGTGGAGTATCCTGGAAAGTTTCCGATGACGGAGGCCAGCATGACCATCCTGGCGACGCTGGCGGGGCACACCGCGCCGACCGCCTGGAACAACAACGGACCCTTTGCGGACTATCCCTACGCCTCGGGGGCAGGCGGATATATTTCGCAGGCGCGCAGCAAGCTTTACAATCTGGGTAACGCCATCCTCGAATTCGCTTACTCGGATTCGGGCTTATTCTATCCTGCGTTGAGCGCCGACCCGAGCAAGTTGATGCTGCGCGCCTCGGAGATCTATCCCGAATTTACCGTGGATCGAAATCTGGTCAATTCACCCGGGGTGGAACAGCCCACACCACCGCCGTTCTTCGATGACAACGATTTTGTCTACCTCGGTTATATGCTGCTCAACGACGACGACGTCACGCATTTCGCGGAGGCTTATAATGAGGAGCTGGGCGCGGGGGGAGATTTTTCCTCGGACCTGGAGCATGAATCCAGTTACGGCGGTCAGATTTTGCGCCTGCGAGACGGCGTTCAGCGTTTTCTCATTACGGACATTAATGATCCCGGTGGATACTATCAGCTTCCACAAGAGATTCCCATAGCCATTGAATGGCCGGATAATTACCGAGGGCTGTCGGGCGGGAACGTACTGTACCTGGATGGTCATGTGGAATGGCACGACTATCCCGGCGAGTTCCCCATGTCTGAGTCCACGATCACCACGTTGCGCGAACTTGCGCAGGTTCCCGAGAAAACCGCCTGGGCACCGGATTTTGGTTGGAGTGCTCCCGTGGGGCCGGATCCCTATGGGGCGGTTAGAAATTGCAACCGGAACATCTTTTCCGCAGGTTACGCCACGCTAAGATATGCCTATGGAGACTATATCCAGGGACTGTATCCGCCACTGCCAGCGGAGCCCGGTCGGTTGATGTACGGTCCCGAGCTCTATCCTGCCGAACTCAGCGATCCGAGAGATCTGGTGTGCCCCGGCACGGGTGTGGAGATTCCGAATCCATTGTTCGACGACCAGCACTACGCTTATCTGGGCTATGCGCTGATGAACGACAGTGACGTGCAGGCCTTCGCAGCGGCCTATCCCGCGCTGGCGAATGGAATCGGGTTCGGTGCGGATATTGAAACGCCTTCCAGTTACGGTGAGGCCATCTTGCGCCTCCGCGAGGGCGTGGTAAATTCCTTTGTAATACCGCCGGGTACGCCTCTCCAGGAGCAGATTACCGAGTACGACGTACCGGTGATGATCGAGTGGCCGGGCAATCACGAAGGGCGTACCGGCGGACACGTTTACTACATGGACGGCCACGTGGAATGGCACGACTATCCCGGCGAATTTCCGATGACCACGGCGACGATCACCACCCTCGGCGCTATCGCCGGGTGGACGCCCACCACCTCGTGGAAGCAGATGAATTACTTTATGGAGAATGACCCGTACAACCAGGTGTTGTGCTCGAACAATTTGAATGCCGTGAGCAACATGCTGCGACTGCATTCCTATTTGTCGCCGTCGTATCGATACACACCGCTGTCGGGCACGCCCAATAACCTCATGTTTGACAATGAATCGTTTATCACCCATCATCTAGACGACTTGCGGCGCACCAATTGCCCCGGCTCGTGGGCGGCGTATCACCAGCCCTCGGCAACGGACCACAGCTACATGTATCTCGGCTATGCGGTCTTCGATCAGCCCTCGCTGGAGCGCTTCGCGACGGCCTATCCCGCGGCGCTTGGGGCTGGCGGAGACTTTACGGTGGATCTGGAGGCAAACGGGCAGCCCGTGCGCAGGCTTCGCTATGGCGTTGCATATGAATATGATTCGGACACGCTGGAGCCTTTTCCCGTCGTTTTTGGCGAACAGGATATTCCCGTGTTGATCGAATGGCCGGATAACCACGGTAACTTGCGTGGCGGCCATGTGACGTACTTGGACGGCAGTATCGAGTGGATCGAGTATCCCGGCAAATTCCCCATGACCGAGGAGGCCATGGAGGTTCTCACGGAACTGGCCGGTCGCGAGCCGATACGCGCGGAGCAGCCCGCAACGGCTGAACCCAGCCGCCTGGACCAGTTGCTGAATCAGGGTGGGGTGAATTCTCGCCGGTAGACGGCGGTTAATTGTGACAATGACGTCAAGGACGCGTCGGGTCAATGAGACCGGACGCGTCCGTGTTTTTTGGTGCGTCAGCGTGCGGAAGCGGGACTGCCAGACCACCGCAGCAACAGAATTTCTTGTCGCGTGTAGGTTATTGCAGATCGCACTTGAATCCGTCGATCCGACGTCTTCTGCATCTTGATTTCGTTCCCAATTCGCGCATGCCCCCTCAAATGTAGTATTCTTTCCGCCCCAACCCGAGTCATCCGCCTCGCTTCGCGCGCGGGCGTTCATCTCTTAAACGAGCGAGGAATTCCCCCGTGTCCGCTCCCCGAAAAATCATGTGTATTGGCCTCGACGGGGCCACCTGGAACATCCTGCGCCCCCGCATGGAAGCCGGGCAAATGCCCAACCTGAAGCGCCTCTGCGAAGGCGGTGCCGTGGGCGAGTTGGATTCCATTTTTCCGCCTGAAACCCCCGCGGCCTGGCCCTCGTTCATGACCGGTAAGAACCCGGGAAAGCACGGTGTCTTCGACTTCCTAGTCTATGATCCCGAGAAGAAGCGTGAACGGCCCGTGAATTCCAAGGTCCGCGACGGCAAAACCATCTGGGACTACCTCACCGAGGCGGGTAAGACCTCGCTGGTGCTCAACGTGCCCACGTCCTACCCCGTGAAGCCCATCCAGGGTGCCATGATCAGCGGATTCCTCACGCCCGCCGGTGCCACGGACTGGGCCCACCCCCGCGAACTGGTGGAAGAGCTCGTGGGTGAATATGGCCGCTATCCCCACTTCTTCGAGACCATGTCCTTTGTATGTGCGCACTCGGAGAAAAACGCCACCCTGTTCCTCGACGAACTCGAGTTCATGGACCGCACCAAGTTCGAGGTCTGCGAAAAGCTTTTTGATCGGCACCAGCCCGACTTCACCATGCTGCACATCTGGGGCACGGACCGCCTCCAGCATGAGCTCTGGCACTGGTTTGACCCGACCCATCCGAAATACGACGCGGCCATGGCGGCCAAATTCGGCCCCCGGATTGATGCGTACTACACCCTCTGCGATACCTACATTGGCCGTCTGGCCGAAAAAGTGGGGGAGGACGGCCTCACCTTCGTCATTTCCGATCACGGATTCGGTCCTACCCACTATTTCATCGATCTGAACAGTTGGCTGCTTAAAGAAGGCTTTATCGTGCTGAAAAACACGCCGAAGGTCCGCTTCAAGAAGCTGCTGTGGGATCTGGGCGTCACGCCGCAGAACGCCACCCGCCTGGTCTACCCCTTCCTGAAATTCGCCATGAAGCTCAAGGCCACCGCCCCCGAAGCCACGCTACAGAAGTCTTCCGGCTCCCTGCGCATCCCCGGCATGCTCGACTTGAACCGCGATGTCGACTGGGCGAAGACCCGGGCCTATGCGCCCTTTGGTTGGAGCGGCATTTTCATTAACTCGGAGGGCATCCGCCCCCACGGCTCCGTGCCGGAATCGGAATATGAAACCGTGCGCGACGCCATTGTGGCGCGTCTGGAGCACTTGAAGAATCCCGTGACCGGCGAGTGTGTGGCCCATCCGATCCACCTGAAAAAAGACATGTACAAAGGCCCCTATACCCCCTGGGGTCCCGACATCATGCCCCTTCCGCTGGAGAAGAAGCACATGCCCGTGTGTTTCTTCGGGTTCCAGTCTAAAGAGCCGGTTTATCCGAACAATACCCTCTATGGCAACCACCTCATGGAGGGTATCGTCATGGCCAACGGCAACGGCGCCCGCCCCGGCGGCGAGACCCACGCCTGTCTGATCGATATGGCCCCCACGATCCTGTATCTGCTCGGTCTGCCCGTTCCCGACGACATGGACGGGCGCGTGATCGAGGAAATCATCGATCCCGCCGTGCTCACGGCAAATCCCATTACCCTGCTGGACACCACCGGCTCCAGCAGCACGACGGGCGGCGGTCTGACCGACGACGAGGAAGAGGAATTGCGGGCGCGCCTCGAAGGCCTGGGCTACCTGTAAGGTAAAGTTTACATTTGAGGCGTGCGGTCCGTCTCGGATCAGAACGTTCACCCTCCGGCTCCGGCCCTCCCGGAGCCCTTCTGCTTTCAGTCACATTTGGGTCATTTTTGTCCGCTCGTATTACTGTAGAAAATTCTTGCCTAAATAGAGAATATTGCGGGTGCCTTTGGTGTTTCTACGAATGCGTGGTACGATAGCAATGGCAACAGTGAACGATCTTGACAGGAATTGGGCAGATGAAGTGTGTCTTTCAACATTTTCGCGCGCTCCTGCGACCAGACGACGGGATGACCCTCCTGGAAGTCACCTTCGCATCCGGCATTCTCGCCATGGCCCTTTCACTCCTGTTCGGGTCCCTCATCAGCATCACCCTCGTTGCGCGAATCAACGAGGATCGGGCCCTTGCGGACACGGAGCTTTCCAGCGTCATGGAAAAGGTCGGTCGCATGCCTTTGGAAACTTTGCTGGTCTATCAGCCACCCAGCCCGGCGCGGCCGGGCGTGAAACGGGCCATATCGCTCGTGTGCTTTGATCGCGAGGGCGCCCCGGTAAACCTCCCGCTGCCGCAAGAAGACGGCGAAGCCGCAGAATTACCCGACCTTCCCAACCCCCTGGAAGTGCAGGCGGTATTGCTGTGGAGCGCGCCAAACGGTCACGTATTTCAGTCAACCGCCACGACCCTGGTGCCCCACTGATATGGCGGCCAGCAACATCGACCGCGAAAATGGCTTCACTCTGGTCGAACTCACGGTCGCCGTGGCGATTCTTGTGGTGCTCATGGGGGTGCTTTTCTCCCTATCCCTGGGCATTGGCGATACGGCGGCCATCCAGGACCTGAAAATCAGGGGAAACGATGAGGCGCGTCGGGGCCTCCTCGCCGTCGCGCCCCGCCTCCGCCAGGCCGTCCGGGAAACCATCAATCTGGAGCAGATGCCGACGGACATACTGACTTTTCGCATGCCGGAGGATCTCGACGGCAATGGCCTCGCGGTGAACGGCGCGAATGCCCTGGAGCTCGGCCCTGAAGTAGAGATCCGGCGCGATAAGCACGATCAGAACAAGGACGGGATGTCCCAGTCCCAGTTGATCATGATCAGCGGCGAGTCGATTCGCGTACTGGCCAACGGCCTCTCACCGGCCCCGGGACCAACACCCTCTCCGGCATCGGCAAAAGGGACGGCACAGTCCGCCGAAAACACGGCGGGATTCTGGGTCGCGGAGGAAGAAGGCGGCATCCGGGTGACCATCCGGACCCTGAGCACCTCCCGCCGGGGCCACGAGATTCTTCAGGAATTCAACCAACTCATCGCACCGAGGAACTGAGCATGGCGGATCCAACAAACAAGAGGGAGCGCGGGATGGCGCTCCTCATGGCGTTGTTTTTTATCGGTATCGCGCTCCTGGTCACGGGGCTCCTCGCGTCGCGGGCCATGCAGCAGCGAAAAGTTGTCGAGCAATATGGCGACGTGAGCGCGGCCCAACTGGGAGCCGACGCGGCGCTGGCCGCGGCCTGGGTGGAGTTGGAGTCCGGTGGCGATGGCATCATCGGGATGGACGGGTGGAAGCCCCAATGGGACGACGACAACAATTTCCTCATGCCCGACCTGGACGCCGACGGGGTTACGCCCCGGACCATGCCCTCCAAGGAAGACGTGGAGTATGCCGCGTACTCCGTGGATTGGGCGGCGGACGAGCGCGACAACAACGGCGATGGTTCCGTGGACGATCCGTCGGAGACCCGGATGTACACGGTCTACGCGATCGGGCGCAACGGCGCCGTCACGCGCGAACTGGAGGTCGTGTGCCAGGCGAAGAAAGTGGGGGTCTGGGAAAACGCCGTATTCGCCGGCCCCGGCGTGTTGGGCGGGCTAATCAACGGCAGCATTAACGCCCGGGGCTCGGTTCACCTGCTGGGCGACAATCTGCTCGGCGGCGTGCTCGGCCTGACCTCCTCCCTCGGACTGGGCGGCGGAAACCAGGTCCGGAATTATTATCAGGGAATTCCAAACGAATTGCGCAATCGGATTCCCAATCTGCCCGAGACCGTCGTGGCGGGAGAAACCGTGGAGACGCTGGGTGCGGAGTTCCGCGCGCGCAACGGCGTCATTGGGCTGGCGGGTGGTTCGACGCTCGGCGATGCCCAGGCCTTCGGCAACGGCGTCAAGGAAACCCTCGACGGCGTCTTCGTGACCGGGGGCTGGATCGGCGACGCGGTAACGCCCGACGGTGATCGCGGCGATCCGCAGAATGTGTTCAGCGACAACGGCTGGGACGCGCTGTATGATCTGGCCGACCGCGTCGTCTTCCCCCTGTTGGGCGGGGCCTGGCGCAATCCGATTGGGGGCGAGCCCCAGCAAAACCCCGACACCGGCGCGCCCTACACCCACGGTGAGTATTTCCGAGAGGTCCTTGTGGGGGCGGCGGACGATCCCGACGACGGCCAGTACACGGGCAACGTCACCATCGATGCGCGCGGCGATCATTTCTACTGGAACGCCACCACGGGCGAACAGCGCCAGGGTTCTTTGCCTACGGTCGCGCCACCCAAGACGGATGACTACATCCTCTTCGACAAGACGCGCGACGTGCTGGATATCAACGGTCAGATCGCCATCGACGGCAACCTGACGATCACCGGCCGGGGCAACGAGAAAACCATCAACTACACGGGCCGGGGCGCGATCCTGGTCGACGGAAACGTGCGCCTCGACGCGAACCTGTTGACCTGCAACAAGGGCAATCCCGCAGATAGCGTCATGAGCTTTCCCGTGAAGAATGTTCTAGGCATCATGGCGACGGAGAACATCACCATCGGTTCGTCGCTGCTCGATCTCGTCTTTAATTCAAAACTTAAGCTGATGGGCGCATTCTATGCCGAAAAGCAGGTCGTTTCCCTGAAGCAGGCCCAGGTTGCGGGCACGCTGGTGTCCAATCAGTTCAATCTGGGTCTCACGGCTCCCGACGTTTTTCAGGTTCCGACGCTCGGAGACAACCTCCCCGAAGGCATGGTCGGCGACGTTCCGGTCACCGCGCTCAAGCAGATCTCCTGGCGGGAGCGCGACTTGTGAAATGGACGCTCGCGGGGGCCTGGAACCCGTGGAACGGCGCGATAGCGCTGTTGGCCCTCGCAATCATCATCGCCCTGGTCCTGGGGCCGCGCGGCGAGCTTTCCAGCGCGATTACCCCCACCGACGCGGGGGAAGCGGCTACGGATCAGAAGGAACGTGATCAGCGCGCGCTCCGCAGCGCCCTCGACGCCGCACTGGCCGCGAAACGCGGGCCTGGGGTCGCCGCGCCCGCCCCGGACGCCGATCCCGTTATTGCCGACCATCTGGTCCAACTCGATAAGGAACTGGAGCCCGACGAGGCCGCGGCGCGGCTCAGCGCGCTGGGCAATCTACTCCGGCAGAAAAAGGGCGACTATCGGGCAGCCGCAGGCTACTATGAGATCCTGATCGAGCGCTATCCCGACTGGGAGGGGATACTTGGCGCCTACCGCGAGCTGATTTCATGTTATGAGGCGCTTGAAAGGCACCAGGATCTCCGCCAGCTCTATCGCCACATGCTTGAAGTCTTCCCCGAGGGCAGCGACGGCCATCGCGTCGCAATGGAGGCGCTCGATCAATGAGCGCCCACTGTCTCCTCTCCCGCCGGGCGACTGTGAAAACGCCGGAGGGCGGCGCGCCACCCTCCGGCGATAAACCCCGATGTCGGGTCAGACCCCGGTCATGTCAAAACCGACAATTTTCCAGGTGTCGCCCTCTTTCTTCAGCTTGAATTCATAGGTAACCGTGCCGAATATGCCCTCAAGCTCCACGGGATACACGGTAACGATATCCCCTTCGACTTTGGTCGTGGCTTCTTCGGTGTTGCCCGTGATGTCTTCCAGCATCCCTTCGGTCTTTACCTGGTCCACGAAGCCCCGCAGCGCCGCTTTGTCGCCGACTTCATAGTGGTTGAAGTTATCGGAAATCTGGGCCATCAGGCCTTCCACATCCGCGTCTTCGGCGGCCTTCACATAGGCCTTGACCGTCTTCATCGCCCCTTCTTCCGGGGACTCCTGTGGGGTCGCGGCTTGAACGATACTGTTGACCAGCACCAGGAGCGCCGCTTTCTGCTCCGGATTCAGCTTCGTGATTGCGGTAGTCAGCTCCGTGTCTACGGAATTCTGGGCGCTGACCAGTGCGCCGCCCGCAAAGACGGCTCCGGCGGCCATCACGACCGCCACGGCGATGTGGGTGTACGAAGACTTCATGATTCCTCTTTCCTCTCGATAATACGTTGGGGTTTGGTCCATGCCAGGCAGGTGCCCCATGGGGACGTCGCAGGGTCGACCGTACCCGTTTATTCGAGGGGCTACCCGGCATGCCCGAGTTGCCTTGATGCCAGTAGGACCTGCAAAGGTCGAACCGAGTTTCGGGGAGAAAGTCGGCGAGGGCCAGATTGATCCCCCTGAAAAAGCTCAGCCGCCGTGGGTGAATACACCGCGCGGCGGCCCTACCCAGCACGCTGAGGTTACCATCATACGTGCTGCGATTTCAGACTATCAGAAAAGATGGCTATGCGCAAGATAAAAATACTGATAACAATGCGCTGAAATGGAACAATGGAAAAGAGCGGGTTACGAGAGCTCGGGAATGTCGACCCGGCTCCCGCACTTGACGCACGCGCCGAAGGCCTTGGTAAATGTGGCCGGAATTCGCATCTTCTGGCCGCACTGCCCACACATCACATTCCGCTCGCTCGACTGGGGCGGGGGCGTGGGCGCCGCGCCATGGAGGGAACGGGGGGGCGGAGTTGGCAGCGACGACGCGCGACCACCGCTCGTGTTGATGATGGTGGATTTGGTGCTTCGGGGTGGCGCAAGTTTCTGAAGGTGCTTGATCCGCGCCTCCCAGTTGCCCTGCCAGCCGAGGTGAAGTCCCTGCTCGGCGTAGTGGAGCGCACGGTCATAGTTCGTTTCTTCTTCCAGCAGGTGAGACATGACCCAGTAACCCAGGTGCTCGCCCTGAAGGTTGCCGGCGGGCACGCTGTGGAGGATCTGCTGCGAATACTTGATGTGCTGCTCGCAGCACTCTTTGGTGAAGGCGCGGGCGGCGGGCAACTGCATCCGGAGATGGTCCGCATCCCGGATAATCTCCTGTATGAAGAGGTGGAGGGCGTACCAGTCGCCCGCCTCAATAAGAAAGCAAGCCCCGACATATTTCAGTCGGACCGCAATGAAGCGATCTTCCAGGGAACCGCTGAAACGCTGGGAAAAAATGGCGAGATCGCTGATCATGTCGATCTCGCCGAGGCGCGATGCAATGTATTCTCCCCGGGTGAACGGGAAGTCCGCCTGGCGGGACTCAATGCGCTGTTGCTCTTCCAGGGTGAATACCCGGTGGTACATGGCGAACAGCCCGCATTCGTGTATCAGGCCGGAGGCTTCCACATCGCCCTTGGAATCTTTCAGGAACTCCAGAATACGCATTACACTCCCTTTCGTTTTCGTGGTGCAGGTGAAGAATCACCAATGCAGCGGTGGGGGAGCACTCGACTTGAACCTCCCCAGGGCCGGCGTCGCTGGGCTGGTGCCGGGCGCAACGCGGCCTCGACCCCTGATGGAATCGTTGTTGACCGGGCATCATAGTAGATGCTTTGCGCAGTTTTGTCAATTCTCAATCGGGAGCGAGAAAAAAGATGGCGTGGCCCGACAAGGTAGCGTGCCGCCGCTGCGGACCGGGAGCGGGCCGTCCCACGTGCAAACGGCTGGGACCGAAGGCTGGATCGGCTCCAGCCCGGAGCCGGTCGGTTAAAAGAGCAACTGCTGGGTGTCTTCGCCCGAGTCTTCGCCCTCTTTTGCCGGGCTTGAGGGAGGCTTGCGGGGAGTCCGCGGGGCCGGTGTAGCCTCTGGCGCGGCGGGTGCGGGCTTCGGTGCGGGTTTTTCGGTCGTATTGGTGACCTTTACGGGAGCTGAGGCCGGGCGTTCGGGTGCTTCAGCGGGGGCGGGAAGTTCGGCGGGGGCTTCCCCGCGCGCGAGGGCGTTGATATCCTCCTGCAACATGACCTCCGTTGTGCGCCAGGACTTGCCAACCTTGAAACCGCGAAGTCGCTTTTCGCGAAACATTTCCCGGACGGTAATGGCCTTGACCTGAAGCACGTTGGCAACGTCGTTGACAGTGAGAATTTTTTCCATGTAGGAGGGCCCTATGTGAAGCTAAGCGAATCGGTGTAAAGCATGTGGGGTGATTATACAAAAACAGGCAAATACAGACAACAAATAAGTTGAGCCCCCTTTCGGGGCCCGGGAAGGAGAATGGCGCGTCAAATAGATTGCACTTTTATTCGCAACTGTTTACAATGCAGGCGAAGCTTCAACAAGGAGACCAACTACTATGGCTAAGAAATATTTGGCGATTGCGGGGTTGTTGTGTCTGGGGTCTTGCCTTGGGGTGGGACTGTGCACCGAGGAGGTCCACGCTCAGGGCCAGGAGATGGCGATGAAGAAGGATGGGGAGTTGGGCAACAAGGAGTTCGACAAGGACAAGCTACCCAGCAAACTCGAAATGAGTCTGGGGGTCGGGTCCATTTTCGTGATGATCGCCGTTCTGAAGTATGCCTGACCATGCCTGCCAACATTCCCGGGCGGAATGGGTCCCGGTTAACGGTCAACAGGCACACGAATAACGGGAGCACGAACACGTGAAACAGCGTATTCTGGTGCTCGACGACGAGTCGAGCATTCTTGAGCTCCTGGGGCAGCATCTGACCGAGGAGGGGTATGAGTGTGAACTCTTCACCTCGGCGGTGGCGGCACTCGAAACGGTAAAAGCGCGTCGCTTCGATCTGTTGATCACCGATCTGAAAATGCCCGAGTTGCACGGCATCGATGTGGTCATTCAAGCCAAGCGTACGGATGAGGAAATGGCCGTCATCGTGGTGACGGCCTTGCTCGAGGTCACCAACGCGATTGAGGCCATGCGCGCGGGGGCGGACGACTACCTCCTGAAGCCCTTCAATCTCTCTGAGATTTCGCTGGCCGTGGAAAAGGCGCTTGATCGCCGCCGTCTGCTGATTGAGAATCGGAACTACAAGCGCGAGCTCGAGTCCCGGGTGAAAGAGGCCACGGTGGATCTGGAGCGGACGAATCGCGAGCTTCTGGCCACCAAGGAGTACCTCGAAAGTCTTTTCAACAGTACCGTGGACGCCATTGTCACGGTGGGCCCCGATTACCGTGTTTCTTTCGCGAATCAGGGCGCGGTGCACATGTTCGGCTACGACCGCGAGACCCTGCTGGGAATGACGCTCCAGCAGTTGCTCAATGGCGGGCAGGATGAACTTATTTATATCTTCCGCATGCTCGGCCACGACAAGCCCCTGCAGAACTATGAGACGGAGATCACCCATAAGGGCGGTTCCCTGATTCCGATTAATATGTCGCTGTCTCAAGTTCACGATCCGGACGGCGCGACCATATCCACGCTGGCGATCTGCAAGGACATTACCCAGCAGAAACGGCTGGAAAACGAGCTGAAGGAAATGTCCATCAAGGACAGCCTGACCTGCCTGTACAATCAGCGCTATTTTTATGATCGATTGGACGCGGAAATAGAGCGCGCAACCCGCCAGGGCCACCCCCTGTCGCTCTTGCTCTTCGATGTGGACAAGTTCAAGCCCTACAACGACGGCCACGGCCATCTGGAGGGCGATCGCGTGCTCCGGGCCGCGGGTGAAGTGGTCATGGAGTGCACGCGCGAGCACGTGGATATTGGTTTCCGCTATGGCGGCGACGAGTTTACCGTCATCCTGCCGGAAGCCGACGAGAAACAGGCCCATGTGATCGCCGAACGTATCCGTTCCTCTTTCGAGGCGCGTCGTTTTGATCGCCTGACCCTGAGCGTGGGCCTGATGGAGTACCGCCCCGGCAGTACCCTGCGCTCCTTCATCCGATTTGCGGATGCCATGATGTACGATGCGAAGCGGTCGGGCGGCAACCAGGTATACGTCTACCGACCGGAAGAAGCGCCCGACAGCGAAGCGGTCGCGGCGGACAATTAGAAAGTAGTTCACGTGAAGTTCGGAATCTGCAGCGAAATTTTCAAAGACTGGAACGATATAGGCCGCACCATTAATTTCGTCAAAGAGACGGGTTATGATGGCCTGGAAATCGCTCCCTTTACCTTTTCAGAATATGTTACGGACATATCGACGGCCACACGCGGGGAAATCGTGAAGCGCGCCGCCGAGGCGGATCTGGATATTCTGGGAATCCATTGGGTTTTCGTGGGCCCTCAGGGTGTTCACCTCACCCACCCCGATCCCGCCGTGCGGGCCTTCACCACGGATTACCTCAAGGCGCTGGTCAATTTCTGCGGCGACATCGGCGGCAAGGTGATCATCTTCGGTTCGCCCAAACAGCGCAACGTTGAGGAAGGCGTGACCTACGACGAAGCCTTCGGTTATGCCCGCTCGGTATTCGAAGCGGCCATGCCGGTCTGCGAAGCCCGCGATGTGACCATCTGCATCGAGCCGCTGACCCACATGGAGACCAATTTTCTCCAGAGCGCGGCGGAGGCGGTGACGCTGATTGATGCGGTCGGCCATCCCAATTTTCAATTGATCCTGGATACGAAGGCCATGACCTTTGAAAAGGACGACCGGGCAACGCTCATCCGCCGCCACGCGAACCATATGAAGCACTATCACGCCAACGACGAGAACCTCCATGGTCCAGGCTTTGGCGAAGTCGATTTTGCGCCCATCTTCCAGGCCTTGAAAGACGTAAACTTCGGCGGGTACGTTTCGGTGGAAGTATTCAACTTCGATCCCGGCCCCGAGACCATCGCACGCAAGAGCCTCGAATACATGAAGCAATTTGTTTGAGGCAAACGGACCAGCGCCGCAAGTGTTGCGTCGTCACGATGAAACCGTTGCGCTCCTGAAGCCCTTCTTGATTCCGCCTCGTGCATCAAACGGAACCATTTGAACGAGCCCGTGATCGTCGCGCGACCCGGAATTAAGCTTCCACAACAAGGATTCTCATGTCCATCCCCAAAGAACCCAATCCCTATACGTTATTCGCCGCCTGGTTTGACGAGGCGAAGCAATGCGCCGCCATCACCGAGCCCGACGCCATGATCCTCTCCACGGTGGATCGCGACCTGTTGCCCGATTCCCGCGTGGTGCTGCTGAAAGACTTCTCCGACCGGGGCTTTGTCTTCTTCACCAACCTCACCAGTGCGAAGTCCCGAGAGCTGGAGGAGATTCCCAAGGCCGCGTTGAACTTTCACTGGATGCCGCTGGACAAACAGGTGCGCGTGCGCGGTCGGGTGGAGCCCGTCACCGAGGCGGAGGCGGATGAATACTTTGCCAGCCGACCAAAACAGAGCCAGATCGGCGCCTGGGCGTCCAAGCAGTCCCAGCCCTATACCGAGCGCCTGGAGTTTGAGCGGCGCATCGCCAAATACAGCGCCAAGTATGCCATCGGCAAGGTGCCCCGCCCGCCCTTCTGGTCGGGATTCCGCGTGGTGCCGAGCCACATCGAATTCTGGCTGAAACAACCCTACCGGCTTCACGACCGACTGCGCTATACTCTTGTGGAGGGTGCGTGGCATCATGATCGCCTGTACCCCTGACCAACCGGCTGGTATCGCGGCGTGAAGGCGTTGTGCGACCGTCGGAATACGCACATATTCAGTAACGAACGGTAGGTAGCTTGCGGAGGGTTCCATGGCGGTCGGCGAAGCACAACAAGTAAACGAGGCGGAGACCAAACTTCTTCGCAGCGCACTCACCCTGTTCAGCGAAAAGGGGTACGAGGGTACCAGTATTCGCGAAATCATCGAAGGCGCGGGGGTCACCCGGCCCGTGCTGTATTACTACTTCGAGAACAAGGAAGATCTGTTCCGCCGCCTTTTCGAGACCACCTTCAGCGATTTGATCCAGCGCATCGATCAGGGCAGCCAGGGGGAGGGTCACTGCGTGCCCCGACTCAAAGGCATCATCAGCGCGGCGTTTGCTCTGGCCGAAGAAAATGTACAGGCGGTGCGGCTGATCCTTCAGGTGCTCTTTGCGCCCCCCCTGCAGGGTCCGCCCCTGGATCGGGACAAGCTGATCCGCCAGCGCTTCAAAGTGGTGGAGTATGTAATACGCGACGGCCTCAAGAACAAGGAGCTTTCCGGCGGCAGCAGCCAGAGCCTGACACTGGTTTTCCTGGGGATCATGGACTTCCACATGATGGCGAAGTCCAACCGGCTCGACACCCACCTCTCCCCGGAGCTCGCGGCCTCCCTCGTGGACTTTTTTGTATATGGCGCAAAGTACCGGGACAAACCCGAGGTGAGTCTGGTCAGTCCCTACGCCACCTGAGGGGGCAATTGTCATCGCGCCTGTGACACTGCCATAATCCGTCCCATGGCTTCCAAAGGAAAAAAGCGGCTCCTTCTATCAACGCTGTACCTGGGCGCGCTCTTTATCATTGCGGGCGGCGTGTTTCACTACGTCCAGCGATTCAGCGGCTCCGTCTTTCTACTGCCCGGAGCGGCGGAGAGCCTGGCCTTCAGTCCGGCCGGCGGCGCCTTTCGTCCAGGTGTTGCCCAGCGGGCCGTGGCGCCGGATCTATTGCTCTTCGACAATCCGCGAAGCGCCCGGGCCTTGCGGGCCGAGCAACGATACGACGGCCTCGTTCTACCCTTTTCACTGCGGCTTGATCGCGTAGAAATCGTCCGGGAATATCCCCCGAAGGATATACTTTTTATCGAGGGTACGGGGGAGCCCCGCCGGGAAGTGATCGTGCCCGGCCAGCGAGTCGAACTGGAAGGTGAGCTGCTGGAAATTCTGGATGTGGGGCCCTGGGAAGGACTCATGCGCGATCCCCGGGGCGCGCCCATGGCGACTGTTGAGTTGGCGGGCGATTCCGATACCGGCGCGTCACGCCCCCTGGTGTTTCTCGAATCCGGCGGCATCAGCATCGTCCGGCCCGATCTCGCCCTCTGCTTTCTCTGGCACGGGAGCGAGCAGGAGGCGCGACAAGCCTTCGTCTCCTCCCTCGACCAGGTGCGCGGCGTGCGCTGGGGCGTCCGGGAGGACAAGGCGATTCAGTGGTTTGAGAACGTGGTTCCCGGCTCGGGTCTTGTATTGCGCGACGGCACGCAGGTTACCGTCGGTGAGGTTAATCGTGAGGAAGGGCGGATTTTACTGGAGATTCAGCGCAGTGTCGGCCGCGAACGCAGGCCGTTGCTGGCGAACGCCGCCACGCCCGAGGACCAGTTCATCTACGAAGATCCGGCGGCCACGGGCCGCGTCTTTTACCTCCACGCCTGGCGTGAGAACCGGGCCATTGGTCGCCTCCTTCAGCGGGGCGGGGCCATCCGGGAATTTGAGATGACGGGGGATGGGGCGACTGAGGCTCCCGTGGTGTTGAAGCAGGTCATGGCCCAGGCCATCGCCGTGC
Organism: Candidatus Hydrogenedentota bacterium; assembly: GCA_016791475.1. Taxonomy (NCBI): domain Bacteria; kingdom Pseudomonadati; phylum Candidatus Hydrogenedentota; species Candidatus Hydrogenedentota bacterium. Next base: position 100,820 of record JAEUWI010000018.1, on the reverse strand, counting down.
CGGGTGATACGGTGCGCGCGGCCCGTGTGCGCCAGGGTGAGGGCGCCATCGCATTACGCGAAGGCTCGGGCGAGACCCTGGGTGACTTCCGCCTCCGTTATCAGATGGAACCGGTCCCGCCCGAAGCGCGCTATCATCTGGCCGCGATTGATGCACGGGGGACGGAGATCCAGACCTTCGCCCTCGAAGGGACCAGGGAAGTCCGCGTCGGCGCATGGGTCCTTGCCCTGTCGGCAGAGAATCCCTTCGCCCCCCAGGGGGTGGCCTTGACGGTGGTGCGGCGTCCCGGCGGGTGGAGCCAGACGATTGGGATTTCGCTCTTCGTGCTGGGCAGCTTCGGGCTGGTCGTGGCGCGCTTCGCGCCGAGGGCCTGAGGTTGTATTCGCATAAAGCGACTCGGCTACAATCCAATTTGGTTGAGCGCGGCGCCTGCGAACCGACCGCGCAGATTTCGTGATATTCCCTGCCCTGCGTATCCATCGAGGGAGGTGCGGGGACTTGCAAGACAACCATGACGAAATTCCCGATCGCGTTGCTCGACGGGAAGGAACCACAAGAAGGAGATTCCCCGTGCTTCGCACCCCCATTCAATGCCTTGTTGCGCTGGGCCTCATGGCCTGCCCGGCACTTGCCCAGGACCAGGCGCAGGGGCCCATCGCCCACTGGCCGCTCACGGTGGATGGAAGAGACGCATCCGGCAATGGTCACGACGGCGCGGTGCGCGGCGTCACATTCGACGCCAAAGAAGGGGCGCAGTTCGACGGCCGCACGTCGTACATCGAAGTGCCCCACGCGGATGGACTGAATCTGGGGGAGGGCGATTTCACGATAAGCGCCTGGATCCACACCGAAGCGGTTCTTGATGACACCCTGGGCGATCTGGTCACCAAGTACGACCCGGCCTCGCGCAAGGGACTCAACTTCGGCATTATGAATTACCACGGCGTCGTTAACGCCCAGTCGAACTATCGCAACTTGTTTTTCGGCCTGGACAACGGCGCGGAATCGGAAGGGTGGAAAGACGCGGGCAAGCCGGGCAATGCCGTTTATCCCATGTCTCTTTGCGTGTTCGAGGGCAATCTCTATGCGGGCACCTTTGAGTTCGCCAAGGACGAGACGGGCCATGTGTACCGCTACGCCGGTGGCGCCGAGTGGGAAGACTGCGGTGCGCCCTTCAACAGCAACGCGATTTCGGCGCTGGCCGTTCATAAAGGCCAGCTCTACGCCGCCGCGTCCCATTACCGCTCCGGTGGCTCCGCCCTGGGCGACTCGGGCAATGAAGTGCCCGGTGGGCGCGTCTATCGCTACAAAGGGGGGAAGGAATGGGAGGACTGCGGCCGGCTTGGCGAGATCGAGGCCATCTATGGGCTGGCTTCGTTCAAAGGCGAACTTTACGCTTCCTCGCTCTATGCCCCGGCGGGCCTCTTCCGCTACGACGGCGGCACCACCTGGACCGATCTGGGCAATCCCGGCGGCCGAGTAGAGGCCCTCGGCGTTCACAATGGCCACCTTTACGGCACGGGCTTCGATCTGGGCTACTCTGGTGTCTATCGCTACGACAATCCCGGCTGGACCGACTGCGGCACGCCACGGGAAACGACCCAGACCTACTCCTTCATGCAGCATCAGGGGGAGCTCTTCGTGGGGACTTGGCCCATCGGCAATGTCTTCGTGCTGGAGGCCCCGGGCCAATGGCGCGACACGGGCGCGCTGGGCGTGGAGAAGGAAAGCATGGGCATGGCGGTGTACAACGGCAAGCTCTACGCCGGTACCCTGCCCCTGGCCAACGTCTACCGCTATGACGGCGGGACCACCTGGACCGATACGGGCCGCCTGGACCTGACGCCCGACGTGCAGTATCGCCGGGCCTGGAGCATGGCCGTGTTTCAGGGCAAGCTGTTTTGCGGCGTGCTCCCTTCCGGGCGCGTGCTGAGCTACGAAACGGGCCGCTGCATTAGCCGCGACTACGAGCTGCCCTCGGGCTGGGTGCACCTCGCGGCGCAGCGCAAGGGCGGCATGCTGAACCTGTACGTCAACGGCAAGCACGTCAACGAGGCGTCCCACGCAAACCTGAACATCGACAACGAAGCGTCGCTCAAGATTGGCCTCGGCCAGCACGACTATTTCAATGGCCGTATGAAGGACTTGATGGTCCACGCCAGAGCGCTGGACGCGGGCGAGATTGCGGCGCTGGCGGCAAAGTGATGGGCGACCAATCGGACGGATCAGACGGATCAGACGGATCAGACGGATCAGACGGATCAGACGGATCAGACGGATCAGACCGATCAGACCGATCAGACCGATCAGACCGATCAGACCGATCAGACCGATCAGATCAGTCAGATCAGTCAGATCAGTCAGATCAGTCGGATCAGTCCAATCCGTCCGAAACGACACCATCGGCCCTGTGACACAACATTGAGGACCTGGAGAAGGCAGACGATGCGAAAAGCGCCGAACAATCGATTCTCTGACCGTTACCCGCTCATCTATTGCGTGACAAACGCGGGTCTAAATCGCGAGTCTAGAGTCTGAAGTCTGATGAATCGGACTATAGGTCGAAATGAAAACTCGGAGACCATAGACCCCAGACTGCCGCATCTCTCCGCGCAACAATTCACAGTCATCCCGCTCCCCGTGCTATACTTGGATACTTTTTCACCCACCCGATTGCCAAACCCTGAGAGGAGTCACCATGGAAATCCAACACAACGCCGTCGTGGGCATGCACTACACCCTGAAGAACGACGATGGCGAGGTCATCGACTCCTCCGAGGGCGGTACACCGCTCGTCTTCATCCAGGGCCATGGCAACATCATTCACGGCCTGGAAAGCGCCCTTGCGGGGCTGAAGGTGGGCGACTCCAAGGTGGTGGTGGTCGAGCCGGCGGACGGTTACGGCGAGTACGATGACGAGCTTGTTCAGGAAGTGCCCCGCAGCGCCTTTGAGGGCATCGACACCCTGGAGGTGGGCATGCAGTTCCACGCCGACACGGAAGACGGTATCGTCCCCATCACGGTCATGGAAATTTCCGACGACGTGATCACGGTGGACGGAAACCACGAGCTGGCCGGAGAGCGCCTCCACTTTTCCGTCACCATCGACAGCATCCGCGAGGCCACGGCCGAGGAGTTGGCCCACGGCCACATCCATGGCGACGACGACGATCATTGCCATGACCACGGCTGCGGCTGCGGACACGGGCACTGATCCGAAGCGCGTCGACAAAAGGATTTCTGGAGAGCCTGGACTGATGGGTCCGGGCTCTCCTTGCTGGAATACGTCCCGATACTGCCAGACTAGTCGATCACGGAGGCGCTGGAGATGGTTAAGACAACGTAGCGACCGTTTTCCTCGCCAATAATCACTTCTACCCTAACGCCCTCAAAGGCTGGAGACTTCGATTCCGGACCGTTACCTACAATAACGCGCCCGATGCACCGAATAGAATCCGCAGAACTGGCTAATCCCAGAGATGAAACCAATTCAGACTTAGCGGCCCCCTCAATCTCGTCAATCCCAGTACTGGTCACGTCCGTGATGCTGCCGATCATATTCGAGTAGCCGCCGAACTCCGCAGCCAAGGCCTCTGCAGTCACACCACTCGTCGATGCGTGCAGTGCCGCGAGTCCTTCCCAGTCCTGCGCGACGACCGCACGGCCAAAGTCGTCTAACAGGGCCAGAGCCTTGCTCTGTGAAACACCTTCAATTCCCCCGCAGCCAGCCAGATGTATTGAAACCGTCAGGCAGGTCAAAAATGTTTTCAGTGCGTTCATTTACTGGTCTCTCCGTCCATTCCCGGTAGGTGACTGACCATCTGAAGTAGCCAGTTCAGGGTCCACCCCCCAATCCTAGCCGCAGACTGGCAGCCATTGCAATCTCGATTATTCATCGCCACGCGCCAGAATGAGAGCCTCCTCCCCTGAGAAAGCCGCCATCGGTGGCGCGCTTGGAATCAAGGCAGGTAAATGCTGGAATAGGGCGCAAGAATCGACCGGGATTCAGCTCGAATCCGTGCATTCGCGACCGAAATATTGTCGTTGACGATTCATGACGTTGGTGTTAGACTGCCGTTGGAGCAACAAGTCATCCTAACGTGGAGCAGGAGCAGCGCCACCGATTGAGCAGTGGAAGGGTCCTAAAAGGTCGAGCTTCAGCAAGGTGAATGTTAATCCGTCGTGTTGATAGTCAAATTTTCGGGAATATTTAAAGGAGAGAAAAGCAATGAGGAAAAAAGGCTTTACGTTGATTGAGTTGCTGGTTGTAATTGCCATCATTGGCATACTTGCGGCAATCCTGCTTCCGGCTCTGTCTCGCGCGCGGGAAGCCGCCCGCCGTGCAAGTTGCCAGAATAATCTGAAACAGTGGGGTTTGGTGTTCAAGATGTACGCAGGCGAATCCAAGGGGGAGAAGTTCCCGCGGAACGCGCTTGGCGTAGACCGCAATCCGAATCCGGGTCCGAATAAGGTTCTTTCCGCACCGAGCGGCATTCAGATTTATCCGGAATATCTTACCGATATGAATGTGTACTTCTGTCCTTCGCAGCCCGATAACCGCGCGGATGACTTCATCAAGTGTCCAGGAGGATTCTGGTGCAGTGGAACCCAGGCTGGCGGGGTATATTCCCTTCCGGCGAACGGCGGTTACTATCTGAATCCGACCTGGTTCGATGATCGCACGTACATCTACAATGCGTGGCTGAACGACAGCAGCGAGGTCTTCATAACGACCAGCACCCTGTGGAGCGCCTGGCGAAACAACAGCTTTGGTGACACGCCGCTCGGTGCAACTCCCGCACTGGCCGATGCGGATATCACGCTCAGCGGCACCCAGATTGGCGGGTTGAACGCATACTTCGCGTCAGTTGCCGCCTCCTTTACGAGCATTGGACTTCCCGTTCCCGTGGCGCACGGTAACGGCGGCGTAACCGGCACCTCCATTCAGCGTTTGCGTGAAGGTGTTGAACGCTTCCTGATCACCGACATCAACAATGCCGGTGCGTCGGCCAAGGCGCAGAGCACGGTAGCCTACATGTGGGATCGTATTGGCACGAGCGGATCGTCGCTTCGCGGCTTCGCCCACATTCCCGGAGGCTGCAATGTTCTCTTCATGGACGGCCATGTCGAGTTCAAGAAGTACCCGGCGGAACAGTATCCGGTCGACAAGTTGAGCGCCTTCGTGGGGCGTGCGACCTGAGTTGAGTATCACACGGAGTATGTAAGGTCCTGTTGAATGAGCCGCGCCTGCCTCCCCGGCAGGCGCGGTTCTTTGTGTTTACCCGGCGGGGCACAATCACCTGGAGTTGCAAGTCCTCTACGGACCCGGCAGTGGGGACTGTCAGCCGGGCGGCAAGGGAGTCCATGGCCAGGTGGAATCTGAAGGAAGCCGGGGGCAAGCGCTGGCCCGACGAACAAAAATCGCGCAGGAGCCTTCCACGCCGGATGAGAAGACCAATATACCCAAAGTCCGGCAGCAGCACGGAAAGTGTGGGCGTACACGCGGCGGTCATAATCGTGAAGGTGGCCCAGGGCGGTCTGCCGACCTGCCTTCTCCTGTCGGTTCCCCAATGAGCCGCTCTTTGACCGGGACTATTCCGAGTCGAGCTATGGATTCCAACCGGGCCGGAGCGCCCATGACAGGCTGCGCGCTGCACGCGCTCATGTTGCTTCGGGGCGCTGTTGGGTCGTGGACATGAACTTGGAGCAGTTCTTTGACCGGGTGAACCACGACATCCGGATGCCGCCTGTAACGCGGAAGGGCAGAACTCGTATTCTGTGTATTCCATGTTTACGAAAGTCGTTGCCTCGCAATAGTTTCCGGTGGGTGCGCCGTATTGAGAGGGTGGGGCAACGGTCTCCTCGGCCGGGTCGGCCTCCGTCGAATGGTCCATTGATGGCCGGTTTATCAAAAAAGTCTTGACGAAACAGGCACGGCATGCTAGTTTGGAAATCAAGGGAGATAAGTCCGGATCTAACAGTGCTAGGGTTTCGGAGCGAATCTTAAGGCAGTGCGTGAGAAGCCCGTGCAGGTCGAACTTTAAGATTTGGTCTTATGTGTCGGTGATTTATTGCAGTGAAACGACTGAAATCGCAATCCTAACAAGGAGAGAACGCATGAGAAAGAAGGGCTTTACACTTATTGAATTATTGGTGGTTATCGCCATCATCGGAATCCTGGCGGCGATTCTGCTGCCGGCACTTGCACGCGCCCGGGAAGCCGCGCGCCGCGCAAGCTGCCAGAACAATCTGAAGCAGTGGGGTCTCGTCTACAAGATGTACTCCAATGAGTCGAAGGGTGAAAAGTTTCCGCGCATGGCGACCGGTCCAGAGCGTCTGCCTTGCCAGAATGTGGGCCTGGGCGTCGGTAATGCCTGCGGACCACACAAAATGTTGACCGCACCGAACGGTACCTTGGTTTATCCGGAATATGTTACGGACTTGAATATCTATTTCTGCCCGTCCGGTACCGACTCTGACCAGCAGCCCGAGCGCTTCCTGTGCCCGTTGGGTAGCTGGTGCCGCTCCCCTCAGGACGGCACACAGGGTGCGGGGTTGAACGCCTCCCTTTTTGACGACCGCAACTACATCTACATCAACTACATGGCGACCAACTCCCATGTGCTTGATACGATGCGCTGGGTTTGGGCCGACTGGAGGTCGAAGGTCAATGGCGGATCCGGCACGGTGACGCCCGATACAAAGGGCCTCTGGCTCGCGCTTTCGGACGGCGATATCGTTTTCGGTTCCGGGAAGTCCTTTGGTTCACAAAGCATTACCGGGGCGACGCAGGCGCAGTTGCAGGCCAATTTTGATTCCCGCGAGGCGACGGAATATACCCCCTGGGGTGTGACCAAGTCCATCGCGCAGGGCAGCACGGGCGTGAACAGCAACACCATTCTCGTGCTTCGCGAAGGTGTGGAACGTTTCCTGATCACGGACATCAACAATGCCGGTGCGAGCGCCCGCGCCCAGACCGATGTTCCGGTGATGTGGGACCGTCTCGGTGTCAGTGGTCGCAGCAAGAATGGCTTCGCCCACATTCCCGGCGGCATCAACCTCCTTCACATGGACGGCCACGTAGAATTCGTCAAGTACCCGGCTCCGCTGGGCGAGCTTGGCGATCCGCGCACGGCAGTTGTCGGCCGCGCCACCTGATAGCACTCCACGCCTGCCGCAGTCACCGGGTGGCTGCGGCGGGTAGAAGATTCGTCGTGTGCGCTTGTGCCAACCACAAGCGCACACGTTGCATTTGTGCCATTGAAGGGGACGGCCCCTGAATGACTGGACAGGAAAGGTGGAGAATGATACGACGTTCTGGGTTGTGCTGGGTGGTTTGTCTTGCTGCGGCGTTCATGATGCCGGGTTGCGGTTCGGAGATTAAGGATGACCCGCTGTTCCAACCCGCCTACGATGTATTCCAGGCGGCAGAGGCGGGCGACGTGGAGGCCATTCAGTTCTATGTCTCGGACTACTCATGGGATCCAATTGTTCCCAGCCATGAAGGGTTGACACCGTTATGCGCCGCGGCAAAGGGCGGGAATGTGGATGTAATAACGCTCATGGTACAGGCCGGGGCTGACGTGAATTATGCGGACAGCCACGGCAAGAAGCCCCTGGCCTATGCAAAGGATGCAGGCAAGCAGGAAGCCGTGGACCTTCTGCTCCAGCTTGGCGCCACGGAGTGATGACGACGGGTTAGTGGACGGTTCACTTTCCGACGTCCTCCGAGAAGGGGCCGACTGAGAGTATACTAGTCGCCTCCGGTCGCCCTGCATGTACTTAGCATCACGGATTCAGAGGATGGAGCAACTTGTGCGCCTGCCACCATGGGCAGGCGCAGTTGCTTTTTGCAGGACTGGTAACCTCGAGTGGCCGGAGTATTTCCATGGCGCCACTCCTTTGTCCTATAATCTCGGCATGAGGTCTGGTAACCAGAATGGAGCAGAGCGCATTGGATAAACAGTTAGAATCCCCGTTCATGGAGTCCGCAGGACAGGATGAAGAAAGCTCCGGCAACGCCGCGCTGGACAAGCGCCTGGCGACTGGGGTGTTGAAGGGGGACACGGGTACGGAGACGGCTCAGGTATGGATCAGCGCTTTTCTGATCGCGGCCCTGGGCTTTATAGTCTACCTGGGGAGTTTCAGCATTCCCTTTCAAGGCGACGACTTGGAGCTGTTTCACGAGTCCCAGTCCCTTCACCGGGTGGTAACGTCCACGGGCGCCTTGGAACAGTTGCCCACTTCACCTCTTTCGGTGGTTGGGCTCGCCATGGGTTATGCGGTGACGGGTGGGAATGTGGATGGTCTCCACGGACTCAGTATCCTGCTGCACCTGTGCTGCGCGATTCTGGTTTTTCTGCTTGCGCGCCGAATGCTGCCCGCGGGTACTCCGGAGGCGGTGGCCATGGTGGCGGGCATGTTTTTCGTCGCCCATCCGTTGCTTACCGGAACAGTGAACTACCTGGTAGCTTTTCCGGTGCTCCAGTCCACGTTCTTTGGTTTGCTCGCGCTTAATCTCCTGCTCCGCGGGGCGGCCCAGGCCAATTTCTGCCTGGCGAGTCTCGCGGGGGCGGTGGTCGCGTTTGTGCTCGCCTTTGGCAGTGACACCACCGCGCTGCTCCTTCCGGTTGTCGGGATTGCCCTGCTGCAAATGCGCTCCCCGGGTTCTGGAAGTCAGGCGTATCTTCGTGTGTCAACGTCCGCGATGGTGTTGACGACGGTAGCGCTTTGGGTGGTCGGCGAGGCCAGTGGACTTTTTGCTCCGGCGGTCATCAGCCACGGAATGGGCGCGCGACTGGACGCTTTCCTCGATTTGAGCGGCAATTTACTGCTTTCCACGTTATGGCCACTGCGCAGTTCGGTTCTGCCCCTCGCGCCGGGCCTCATCGCCGGGATTGCCGGACTGCTCTTGCTGATTGTCGCACTGGGCTTCGGGCTTCTGGGACGCCAATGGGCCGTTGTCCATGCAATCGCGCTCGCGCTGCTGGGGCTCTTCAGCGCGGCCTGCTACGCGCCGGCCGAGGTCGTGGAGACGACACGCTACCTCTACCTGCCCTTCGCGGGATTGGCCATTCTGTTGCCCTGGATCCTGGTGCGTATCCAGGCGCCGTCCGCGTTTCGCGTGGCCAGCGGCGTTGTCGCGGTGTTGATTCTGGCGCTGGGTTTCCTCGCCTTTCAACGCACCGAAGCGTGGAAGCAGCCCGAGGTGCTATGGGGCGAGGAGCTGGAACGCCACCCGGAATCCGTGGAACCCCTCCAGGCCCTGGGACGCTTCCAGTCGGCGGCGGCCGAACTCGCTCCCCTCGACAACCTTCAGGTCCGGGAGAAGCTCTTCACCGCGGCCTCGAATACCTGGAAGACCGTTCTGGAGCGTATTCCGGGCGACCCGGAGGCGGAGAAGAATCTGGGTATCATGGCCGTGAACCTCGGCAAGTTTGACGAAGCGCGCCCGCTCCTGGAGACGGCCAGCACGCGCCTGCCCGAGGATCAGGAGCTGGCGCTCTACCTGGGCTACAGTCTCGAACAGGTGGGTCGCAATTCGGGGGAGCGGGATCTCCTCATCGGGGCGCTGCGGGCTTTCCGCAGGGCCGCGCGTCTGGGGGCGCTCCCGGTGGATGCGCAAGCGCGCTATGGAATGCTGGCGGCCAGCTTCGGCGAATTTGAAACCGGCCTGCCCCTCGTAAAGGCGGCCATGGGCGATGATGCGGAGTCTCCGCTGAAGGCGCCGTTCGATCAGTTTACCAAGATGGCGGAACAGGTTCAGACCATGCGCCAGCGTGTGGATACGGCCGTGAGCCAGAATCCGGCGGGCATCGAAGGGCTTCTGGCCCGCGTCGACCTGCTGCTGGCCGAGGGACATCTGATGTCCGCCTTCTATCTGCTGCAAGTGGTGATGGAGCAGGCCCCGTCGAGCGATGCAGCCTGGGCGACGCTGGGTATGGTCAGCGCGCGCATCAAAGGAAGCGAGAACTTTCTTGCGGAATGGGGCGCCAGCCGCGCCGGCAACGCCACGGCCTGGGAGCAGTTGTCCGGGCGTTGCGCCGTGACGGGCGCCTGGGAGGCGGCTGAACTCTACCTGCGCCACGGACTCTCGGGGACGCCGGGCGCCATGCCGGAGTTGAGGCTGGCGGAAGTCGCTATCCAGGTGAAGCAGCCCCAGCGCGCGGTGGCCTATTTCGAGGCGGCCCAGAAGGCGTACCCGGACAGCCCCCTGCCCTGGCTTCAGATGGCGGACATGAATATCGTGGCGGAGGATTTCGCCCGTGCGCGGGGCCAACTGGACGAAGCGGAGAAGCGCGGCGCGACTCCCGAAGAGATCAAGGCCCGCCGTGACAAGTTGGGCGCGGGCCAGGGCAGCGTGCCGACCGGAATCCAGCGAACGGTAATTCAGTAGGCGCCTATACTTTAGCGACCACAACAAAAAATGCCGGGTACCCCGATTGGGATGCCCGGCATCGTGTTGTTGGTGTGTTTCGGGCGGTCAGATACCGCTGCCGCCGATGTGAATACCGCATTCCTTGTTGTTTTCACCGTCGGGCAGCGCGTTGAACCAGCGCCAGCGACCCGCGCGCTTGTCCTCGTGGGGCAGGGTGGGGGTGGAGCAGATCATGCAGCCGATGCTGGTGTAACCCTGCTCGTAGAGGGCGTTTTTCGGCACTTGGTTCTCTTCCAGATACGCATTGATCCGCGCCTGATCCCAATCCGCCAGCGGGGCGATCTTCAGCAGGGGCCGACCCGCGCGATCCACGTACTGGGCCTTCGGCGTCTTACCCCGGAACTCGGAGTGGTCCCGGCGCAGCCCCGTGAACCACACATCCACGCTGTCCAGCGCGCGTTGGTTCGGCTCCGTCTTGCGGATGTTGCAGCAATACTCCTGCTTCGCCTTGCTGTCGAAGAAAAGGTACTCGCCGTGCTGATTCACCATCTTCCTGAGCCGCGCGGGGTCCGGCTGGAATCGCTCGATTTTCCCGTAGCGCGCTTCCATGGCGTCCATGTGGGCATAGGTCTCCGGGTGGAGCCGCAGCGTGTCCACGGTAAGCACACGCATGCCCGGCGCGACCTTCGACATCAGGTCGATCATCACGCAGCCCGTGTCCTGAAAGCTGGTGATGATGGCGGCGCGATCCCCATGGGTCTCCAGGGCCCAGGCGAGGATCTCTTCCGCCTCCATCGCATTCAAGCGATCAAGCAGCAATTCTTCTGTTTCCGCAACGGCCATGGAATGACCTCCAGCTTCTTTCTAGTTCATCAGGGGCGAGCGCGATTTGTGTAGTTTCGACACGTTTTCACGGCTGCTAACGTGCCTCTTGGCCCCGTAGGGGCCGCGGAACTTAGCCCAGGGTGGAGTGAGGTACGAACGGAACCCTGGGATTATTGTTCTATAGATAACAGCCCCGAAGGGGGCGACGGAAAACCGGAGATTGAATTTCCAAGTCTTCCGTCACCCGCTTCGCGGGTTTATTCGAATTTCAACGGGCGTCTACCCAGGGTTTCGCTCGTGCCTCGCTTCACCCTGGGCTAAGTTCCTCAGCCCCTCCGGGGCTAAAAGCATTTACAACTTTTACGCTCAATAGAGCACTGCATTTTTTGTGAGCCAACTCGCGTTCATCCGTCGCATCACATGGCAGTCAATACGACAGGCGCAGCAAAAAATCTTCAAGTCGGATTAAACTTCTACTATCTTTAGACCTGCGCGCCCAACTCGGCGTCGAGCAGTTCCTGCAGCTTTTCAACTCCGACCTTTTTCGACCAGTCGCCGAAGCGCTCGCCCTCGGCGCGGTGGGTCTTCCACAGCTTGAGCAGACCGCACATAATGCCCGCAAGATCTTCTTCCTTTACGGTGGCGATAAACTGCTCATTGAGGCGGGTGCCGTTGTAGCAGCCGCCCGTCATCAGCGTGTAGCGGCCCACGCCCTTGCCCACCAACCCGATTTCCGAGCTGGACGAGCGCGCGCAGCCATTGGGGCAGCCCGTCATGCGGATGATGACATCCGAATCACCGTGGCCGCCCGCTTCGATGGCGTCCATCAACGTGGGCAGGTAACGCTCGGCTTCCGACTGGGCCAGGCCGCAGAGGGGGAGGGCCGGGCAGGCCATTTCCAGCCGGCGGATGGTGGAGATGCCTTTGTCCGTGGGCAGCTTGTACTGGTCCAGCATCGCCTGCACCGCGTCCACGTCTTCGTCCTTGATATTGGCGAGAACGAGGTTGTGGTGGGCCGTGACGCGGACGCTCATCTTGAAGCGATCCACCACGGCGCGGAGGCCGGTCTTGAACTGGTGGCTGCCCTCGAAATCCTTCACGCGGCCGTTTTCCACCCACACGCCCACATAGTTCAGGCCGGGTTGGATTTGCTTGTGCCAGCCGAGGTAGTCGGGCTGATCCGTGGGCTTAACATTGCGTGGTCCATCGAAGACTTTGCCCGCATACTCGTCCACCTTCGCCTTGAAGGCTTCCAGACCCAGGCGGTCGATGGTGTATTTCAGGCGCGCAAGCTTGCGGTCCGTGCGATCACCGTAGTCGCGCTGGACTTTCACAATCGCGAGGGTGATCGGCAGCACATCTTCTTCTTGAACGAAGGCCAGGTGCGAGGCCGCGCGCGCGTAGGTGTCCTTGCGCCCGTGGGAGAAACCGAGGCCGCCGCCCGCGAGAATTTCATAGCCGACGATCTTGCCGTTTTCCGTTACACCGACGATGCCCACGTCTTGCGTGTACACGTCCGTGCTGTTGTCAAAGTCGATAGCCACGCCGATCTTGAACTTGCGGGGGAGATACTGGGTGCCGTAGAGCGGGTCCACCGTCTCTTCGCGCAGGTCTTCGCCGAAGGAGACCGTGCCGTCTTCGTGTACCGTGGCCTTCTCGTCATTCAGCCACAGGTCGTAATAGGCTTTCGTGGTCGGGAGCGTCGCCGTGGCGATGTCGTGGGCTATCTTGACCAGGTCCGCGCCGCAATCCTTGTACCGCAGATCAATATCGGCCACGGGATTCGCCATCGTGTTGCGCACAATGTCGCCGCAACCGCCGATGGAAGTAATCTTCGCCAGCTTGTTCAGATCGGAAATGAGCGGGCGGAAATTTTTCTTGATCACGCCGTGGAACTGAAAGTCCTGGCGCGAGGTCACGCGGAAATCGTCCTGGCCATACTTGGCCGCCATATCAAGGCAGAAAAGGAACTGCTCCGCCGTAAGGTCGCCGCCGGGGAACTTCGTCCGGAGCATCATGGAATACTCTTTGTCCAGACCCGCCTTCTGGCGCGCCTTGCGCGTGTCCCGGTTGTCCTGCTGGTAAGAGCCGTGAAACTTGAGGATCTGAACACTCTCGTCCGAGAAATGGTCGGTCGGCTGGGCCAGTTCATCGCCCACCGGCCCATACAGGCCGCCCGAGCGATTCTTGAAGGTTTCCACGCCCGAAAGCTGTTCCAGGTCGCCGTTGCTCTCAATCCAATTTACCATGATGCTCGTGAATCCTTGTGGCCGGGAACGGGCCCGGTGCTGTTGCCAATCTACTGATTCCGGGGCATGCGCACGTACGTCGTGAAGCACCCGGCCGCGTGGATGAGGTACATCCGTAGCGAGACGGCATGGTTTAATTATTACATACTTTATCAACTAAGTCAAGTATGGGGCGGTTTTAAACGTAAGGGTATTATACAGAAAGACTTGTGCGGGGCGCGAGTATACCTCTTGGCACGTCATCTGAATATAAACACAAACAAACAGCCTAGTCGTACCAAACGATCCGGGGACTTCGACGAACCGCTTGCTCGTTCACTCTTTGGTGTATCGAGTTTTCAGTTCGACTGGCACACGAACCGGCGTTGTCGGAGCGCGTGGCACGCCTTGGGGGGTTCGGCTTTCGCTTGGTGGGTTTATTGAACCGTAGCGTTTCCTGTGTTTAGAGTGGTACCACGCTGCGGCAATATCGCCGCGCACTACGGTCAAGGAGAGAGAGAACCCCATGCTGTCCATATTAATCGCTATATCCGCCCTGGCCGGTCTGCCGGGCGAGCCCATGTTTCAAGCCGTCGGCGCGGAGCATGTGAAGGTGTACTACGAGAAAGGCATGTTCGGGGGGTGGCCGGCGAATTATGGGATGTGGAACTGGGACAACGAGCTCCTGGTGGGCTACAGTCGCGGGACCTATAAGGATCTCGGGCCGACGTCCCACCACATCGACCGGGAGAAACCGGAGGAGTTCTGGCTGGCGCGGAGTGTGGACGGCGGGAAGACGTGGACGCACGAGCATCCTGCTGAGCAGGGCCACTTGATCCCTCGGGGAAAGGCGCTTCATGGCACGGAGACGCCGGGGCTGGCGCTGCCGGAGATCATTGACCAGACGGAGCCGATGGATTTTTCCAACCCGGATTTCGCCCTGACGTTCCGCATGGACGACTACCACGGCGGCCTGTCGCGCTATGAGTATTCCTATGATCGCGGTAAGACCTGGACGGGACCCTTCGCTTTGCCGAATTTCGGCACGGTGGGCACCGCGGCGCGGACGGACTACATTATCAACGGCAAGCACGACATGTTCATCTTCATCACGGTGGCGAAGGCGAACAAGAAGGAGGGGCGCCCCATGGTGGCGCGGACGCAGGACGGCGGGGTGACGTGGGACTTCGTCTCGTGGATAGGCCCGGAGCCCGCGGGCTTTGCGATCATGCCCTCCACGCTGCGCTTGTCAGAAAATGAATTCCTGACGACGCTCCGTTGTCGCGAGGGAACCTTTCGCTGGATGGAGCAGTGGCGCAGCACCGACGGCGCGAAGACATGGGTGCAGGAAGCAAACCCGGTGGATTACCTGGGCGAGGGCAACCCGCCCATGCTGAATCAACTGCCCGACGGCCGCCTCTGCCTGACTTACGGCTTTCGGGCATACCCGTACAGCATCCGCGCGAAACTGAGCGACGACAAGGGCAAGACCTGGGGACCCACCATCTTGCTGCGCAGCGACGGCACCGACCGGGATATCGGCTATGTGCGCAGCATCGTGCGCCCCGATGGCAAGGTGGTGACGACCTACTACATCGACGAAGCGGAGACGGGACCCGAACGCTACATCGGCGCGACCATCTGGGACCCGAACAAGATCGAGGAAATTACCAGCGGCGATACCGAGCGACAGTTGGGATTTTAAGTTACTCGCGACGTCTTTCACCGGCGTGGTACAGGGAGCAGCGGGTCAATCCTTCTGCTCTGCCCACCAATCGCAAATCGCCTCCACCAGGTGCGCCACATCGTGCCGTGTGGGCTCGACCGCGATGCGGAATCCCGCGCCGTCCAAAGCCCGGCTGGTGACGGGGCCGATGGATGCGGCGGACGCGCTCTCGCGCAAGGTCGCGAGCTCTCCGGGCGTGAGAATTTCGCAGAGGTTTCGCACAGCCGCCGCGTTGGTGAAAACGAGCAGGTGGGGCTGGTAGGCCAGGAGTTCCTCTTTCAGCGCGCCGGATGTCGCGGGCAATCGCGTGTGATAGGCGACGGCCTCATCCACCACCGCACCCGCCTCGGCGAGGGCCTGTGCGAGGGAAGCGCGCCCTACATCGGCCCGGGGAACGAGCACGGACGCGCCCTTCAGATTGCCGGCCCGCATCATGGCGGTAACGATGGCTTCACTTGTGTAGTTTTCGGGCACGATATCGGCCTTCAGATAGCGCGCGGCCAGCGCGTCCATCGTGGACGCGCCCACGGCGCAGAGGCGGACCCCCGCCAGGGCGCGCGCGTCCTTTCCCTCATGGTCCAGGCTGGCGAAGAGCATGTCGGCGGCGTTGGCGCTGGTTAGTACGATCCAGTCGTGTCGCCCGGCGTCGAGCAGGACGCCCGGTGTCCTTTCCGGCTCCACTTCGAGGGTGGGAAAGGAGAAAACGCCCGCGCCCAGCGAGGCGAGCCGCTCTTCGAGGGGGCCCTTGCGCTGCTCCGCGTGCGTAACGGCGATGCGGAGGCCGAATAGGGGCCGGTTTTCGAACCAGGCGAGTTGATCGCGCAACGCGGCCACCGGGCCGACCACAATGATGGATGGCGCGCCAATACCCGCCGCGTTTACGGCCTCGGGCAGATCGAGGAGGGTGCCGGAGACGGTGCGTTGCCGCGCATAGGTCGCCCATTCGACGACCGCGCAGGGGGTGTCGTCCGGCCAGCCGTGCTGGACCAGCGCCGTGCAGATCTCGGGCAAGGCCGCGAGGCCCATGTAAAACACGAGGGTGCCCTGGGGGCTCAAGTGCTCAAAGTCGATGTCGAGCGTCTTGCTTTCGCCGGCGAAGTGACCGGTGATAAAGGTGACGCTGGTGGCCAGGCCGCGCTGGGTCACCGGGATGCCCGCATAGGCCGGGGCCGCGATGCCCGCCGTGACACCGGGAACGATCTCAAAGGAAATGCCCGCTTCCGCAAGCGCCAGCGCCTCTTCGCCGCCGCGACCGAAAACAAAGGGGTCGCCGCCTTTAAGCCGCACGACGGTCAGGCCGCGCCGGGCATACGCAATCAGCAGTTGCTGAATTTCCTCCTGGGGCAGGCTGTGGCGGTCGGACTGCTTCCCCACAAAGACGTGTTCAGCCCGGGGGGCGTGCCGCAGCAGTGCGGGGTTGACCAGGGCATCATAGACCACCACGCCCGCGGCCTGAAGGGAGCGCAGGCCGCGCAAAGTGAGGAGGCCGGGGTCGCCGGGGCCGGCGCCGACCAGATACACGATTCCAGTTGCCATAGATGGGAAATTCCGAGGGAGGCTGAGCTTTTTGCGGCGCTATCATAGCGCAGGCGCGGGAGGGGATTCGACAGGCGTCAAATTGTGTCGCTGCAATAGCTATGCTTCGTCGCCAATTCGTGTATACTTTTAAGGAAGCGAATTGCAGCTTGACATGATCGGAGCGAGGATTGTGGCGGAAAATCAGGCAGCGGCCGGGAGCACGCCGGCGGAGTTCTCCTATCTGCGGCCCCGGCGTTGGTCGTTTGCGGTCTACCTGGCGTTGACCATGGTGGGGCTTGCGGCGGTGACCTTGACGCTCTTGACGATCGTGAGCATGGGGCGGGCGCGGCACGAGCTTACGGGCCAGATCGGGCGCCAGCTTCAGGCGCAGGCGCAGAGCCTGAACAACCTGACGGCCTTTTTCCTCCTGGACAAGATCAGCGACCTGCGGGTGCTGGCCACTTCGGACGATATCATCGTGCCGGCGATGGCGAAGAGCGAATCGTACACCGGGACGGAAGAAGCGATTCAGGCGGAGATCGATGCGCTTGATCGCGCCTGGGTGGAGGCGCCCGGTATGACGCCTTTGATTCAGAAGACGATCACACCCGACCGGGAAAGCAATCTGGCCGCCTTTCAGTTGGCCCGCTTCCTGAAATCCTTTGACGAGCACACCGAATTGCTTCTGACGGATCGCCGGGGCGCGACCATCGCCGCCACGGGCCGACTTACGGACTACTACCAGGCGGACGAAGACTGGTGGAAGTCGGCCTGGAACGACGGCAAGGGCCACGTCTACATGTCGCCGCCCCGCTACGATGAAAGCGCGGGCATCACGGCCATGCTGATCGCCGTGCCCGTGTTTAACGGCGGGAAAGAGCCCACCGGTATAATACGCTCCACATTGAATGTGACCGACGTGCTGAGCGTCATTTCGAGCGTGAAGATCGGTACGACGGGTTATGCCTACCTGACCGACGATGCCGGGGATATCTTCGGCGGTCCGGGCGTCAGCAGCGAGTCGGAGTCGGGGGTCAGTGACATCCTCAGCACCGGCCTTTCCGCCCCCTCGGGCGTCAATGTGGATTCCGAAGCTATCATCGCCCATGCCCGCCTCGCGCGCGAGAATTTCGATTTTGGCGCCCTGAGCGCCCTCGACGGCGCCGTCGCCGAAGCCGTTACCGGCCTGGGGTTGATCACCATCGTGCGACAGGAACGGGCAGAAGCCCTGTCCACGGTCAGCGCCATCGCCGCCTCCGGCCGCACCGCCCTGGGCATCGCCGTGGTCGCTTCCATAGGCATCGCCCTTCTGGCGGCGCGCGTCGTCACCACACCGCTCAAGCGCCTGAGCGCCGCCGCCGAAGCCATGGGTCAGGGACACCTCGACACCCCTCTGCCGCGGCCCTATGGCGGGGAGATCTGTGATCTTACCGAGAACTTCGCCATCATGGCGGAACGGTTACAGAAGCTCATTGCCTCGGTGGAGGCCCGTTCCCGAGAGATTAGCGAGACCAACGCATCGCTCACGCGCGAAGTCCGGGACCGGATCCGCGCGGAGCAGGAGTTGCGGCACTACCGCGACCAGTTGGAGGAGCGCATCGACGAGCGTACACGTGAGTTGGAAGAGGCCCAGGCCGAATTGATGCGGCAGGAGAAGCTCTCCACGCTGGGCCAGCTTACCGAGAAGATCGCCCAGGAAATTCGGAGCCCGCTGGGCACGGTGGCCGCCTCGTTGTACGTGCTGCGGACATCATTGCGGGGAAAGACCGATGAGCGCATCGAGGGGGTACTGAGCCGGGCGGACCGAAGCATCAAACGATGTGATCGCATTGTGAATGAACTCTTCACCTTTTCCGATCGCCAGGCTCCCGTGCTGCAACCAACACCGCTTGATTCCTGGATGGGGAGCCTCCTGGAGAAGTTCGAGTTCCCTGCGTCGGTTCGGGTGGTCGCGCTGTTGCGGTCGGAACTCGTGATCCTTGTGGATCGCGAGCGCATGCGCCAGGCCGTGGATTGCGTACTGCTCAACGCGGTTCAGGCCATTGAGGAAACTCAGACCGATGGCGGAACCATCACCGTGGAGACCCGCCGTTCGAAGGCGCGGGCCGAGATTAGCATTTCCGATACCGGTCCGGGGATTACAACGGAAGTGCTCTCTCAGATTCTGGAGCCCCTCTTCAGCACGAAACCCATGGGGATCGGTCTGGGGCTCCCGCTGGCCAACGCCATCCTGGAAGAGCACTGGGGCGGTATCGAATTCCTGAGTGCCGAGGGGGGCGGCGCGCGGATCCTGCTCTGGCTTCCCGTTCCCGCCTGATGGCGGGGGTGGGAGACGGCGGGTCGCGAACTTTGTGGTTGCGATTCCTCCCCCCGACAGCGGATGATGTGGGCGCGGTTTCACCTTTCCACGGGGTCCGGCGCGCATGACGTACCGCGCGCGACCCACCACCTGATTCAACGGGCGGAGTCTCCGCCGCTCCGCCGCGGGAAGTATCATGATCAGACTTGCAGTACCCCTTGCCCTTCTTCTGCTATGCCCTTTCGCGACCTTCGCAGGCCCCCCCACCCCCGAAATGCCTCCCCGGTGGACGCCAGTCTTGCTTCCGGGCCAGGAGGGCGTCGTTTTCACCATGTACAGTTGCCCCCCAGACCTCGCCGGGCTGAAGGAGCTGGTGGATGTCATGAAGGCCGAGGGCCTCGGCAACGGATTCGATCCGGGCCCGCCCGCCTATGCCGCCGCGGCGGACGCCTTCGACTACATTGCCGCGCAGGGCTGGCCCGTCATCGCCTATCCGGCCGCACCGGACATGCAGGTGATAGACGGGCTCAACGTGCTTAAGGACGAGGATGAAGCCGTATTTAAGCGCTTTGACGCACACGGCGAATTCATGGGAATCCAGTTGGGCGAGTGGGGCTACTACTTCCACAACCTGTCGATGAACGAAGGCTACTGGCGGGGCCTCTACGGCGCGGACTTCGACGCGCACAAACACCGCATGAAGCCTCAAGGCCTCTTCGGCTACGATGCGAAGCCCGGGAGCAAGCGCGAGGCCCACGACATCATCCGGAACTATTTCCTCACGCGGAATCGGGCGATGCGCGGACGCAACATCAGCGTTACCGGCCACTCGCACTATGAAGCCTACGTGGCCGACTGGGGCGCGCGGCTCATCGGTCTGGAGGTCGGCGAGAACATCGCCTTTGCCCAGTCCAAGTTCGCGTTTGCGCGGGGCGCCTCCCGCCAGTCGGGTATTCCCTGGTCGGCCCAGGTGAGCCCCTGGATGTTTGGGGCCGTAACGATGGCGGGTCCCCTGCGCCTGGAGGGTAAAGACGCGCGCGGCCTGGACGCGGGCCACTCGCTGAGCTTTTACACGCGGATGTGGCTGTATGGCTGGTTCGCGGGCGCGGCCATGGTGACGCCGGAGAACAGCCTCGCCATCTTCTTTGAGCCCGGCGAACCGCGCTGGCGTTTGACAAGCCACGGTGTGCGGGCACGGGAGACCTTTGCATTCATGCGCGCCCACGATCGGGGCACACCCTTCACGCCCATCGCTATTGTGCTCGATGAATTCTCGGGTTACAACGGTTTCATGGGCAAGCCCTGGGGAATCCTCGAGCCAACCGAGGGCGATGGTGAGATTCGCGACCTGCTGGAGCACCAGCTCTTCCCCGGCTCCAACCATTGGCACTTCCCCACAGACAAGGCGAACCCGGAGGCGTCTTTCCTCCGCCCGACACCCTACGGGGAACTTTTCGATGTGCTCCTGTCCACCGCCGACGCGGAAGCGCTTGCAGACTATCCGGTCATCCTTCTCGCGGGTGACCACGAGTTCGACGGGCTTTTCGTGAAGTCGCTCTACGACGCGGTGCGCGCGGGCGGTACACTGCTGCTGCATCCGCGCCACGCGGCGGCCCTGGGCGCGGATCTGGCCAGGCTCCAGGGCACCGGAACGGTGGAAATACTGGAGCCCTGGACCAACCCCGACACGGGCAAGTCCGCCGCCGTTGCCAACGAACGCCTGGCGGGGCTCGTGACCGCGCACAGCCCGATCGCCGTCGAAGGGGACGCCATCCAGTACCAGATTAACCGCAATGGCGCGGGATGGGTCATCGAGTTGATAAACAACGACGGGGTGATCAAGACCAAGGACCAGCCCGCCATCGTGGAGCCGGAAAAGGTCGCCGGGGTGCGGTTGCAGCCGAAGTTCCCTTTTGTAAAGGCCCGGCGGTGGACCCTTGGCGAATCCGTGGAGATCGATCCGGCGCTGGACGTGATCGTGCCGCCGGGTGAGGCGGTGTTTGTGGAGTTTGTGACCGAACCCTGAGCGCGCAGGCCATCGGACGGATCGGACGGATCGGACTGATCGGACTGATCTGATCCGTCTGAGCCGACGGCCGGAGCGGGATTACCCGCCGCTCCGGCCGCCGTCCCGTCAGCCGATACCCACGACGTAGGGCAGGATGTTGTGGGCCTGGGTGCCCATCACGTTCGGGTAATTGCTCTCGGGCTGAAGCCACTTCACCGGGTACTCTGCGCCGTACTTCACGAAGCTCACGTGGCCATCGAGATAGAGCACGTTCGAGCCACCGGGGAGGTGGTTGAAGTTCAAGGTGCTGGGCGGATTGATCCGGCCCACGCGCACGGCGCCCTGGCTACCGGTACTCCAGGCGTCGAAGAGCACCGTGATGTCACTCTGGGCCAGGGCACTGGCGCCGGCATTGTTTACGTCCGTGATCAGGAAACGCTCCACCCCCTCGCGCAGACGAAGATAGGTGCTGGGCAACGGGGAACCGTCGTCATCCAGGAAGTAGGTGTCGAAGCGCACTTCTCCCGAGAAGCCCTGGGTGGGGCGGGAAGCGCCCGCACCGCGATTCGGTATGTTGATATCCGCGTTGCGGTGGCCCGGATACGTGAAGTGACGCACCATGGGCCACTCCGCCGGGGCGCAACGATCATAGAGCGCCGCATTGTTGATCAGCGTGCGGTCCGTCTCATTTGGACGACCGGCCCACACGCCATAGTAGAACCATGCACCGTTGATGTGGAGCACGTCCAGCAATTGGGAAACCGTCCGTGTTGCATGGGGCACGTAGGCGTAGGTGTTGGATTTGGAGAGAAAAGCCCATTGAATCTGCTTGCTCTCGAAGTCGCCACCATAGCCCGCGGCCGCCTGACAATCGGTGATCTGCCGGAATTGCTCGTTGATATCCGTCTTATATCCGGAGGGCTGCGCGGCGCGCGAGGCCGATGGGCAGATTTTAATGTTCAGGTCGGTCAAGTAGTTCGGATAAAGGTCCTGTCCGCGAAAGCCTGCTGCGATATGCACGGTGTCGTAGGTATCCGCCCCGGCGGGATACGTCTCGCCTTTGGACTCGTTGGCGTACATCTTGAAGATCACGCCAAACTGTTTCAGATTGTTCTGGCAGCTTGCGCGGCGGGCGGCTTCGCGGGCTCGGGCCAGAGCCGGAAGGAGGATGGCGGCAAGGATGCCGATGATGGCAATCACGACGAGCAGTTCGATCAGCGTGAAGCCTCTTCTGTTGGTTCTTTTCATTTCAGGTCTCCTGATTCCTGGAGGCCTCCGGCGTTCCGGTCGGTTGATTCCTTATGGGTTCTTGCTGTTGAGGGATGGCCACCGAGTGTACGGCAGGCGTGAGTAGACTTGCTGAAGAGAGCAGGGGACGTGCCAGTTTGGTGGCCAGATACAAGGGTGCCTGCGAAAGTCCGTCAACTGATTGAAACCAATGCGCTTACGCCGTCGCCACGCGCAATGGCCTGATCGGCGCAACATGATACAAAGTGCCCCGGCTCGCAAATGTGACGGTTGCCGAGTAAATCTGATGGGCCTCATGGGAGAGGAGTCGTTATCATAATACCGATGCGACCCCTTGGCCCCACGAGGCCCATCACCGCTTTAGTCAATCAACACCACGGCATTGGCCAGCTCATCGCGATCTTGAGCGTCGCGGGGGAGTGGGGCGGCGAGTTTATCGCCGAGCGCTCCGATGCATTCCGTGAGTCCCCGCGCCGGGGTGCTGCCCAGTTGCTTCGTGAGGGCGGCGCAAAGGCGCGCAACTTCGCCTTCGGGCAAGGCCTTGGTCGCGTTTTCATCCGCCAGGATGCACACGGTGCGCTCGAAGAGCGAAACATAGATCAGCACACCCGTGCCGCCGCCGGTGTGGTGGATACGCTGGTCGAAGAAGACCTCCCGGGCCCGCCGCTGTACCTCGGCGGCCAGCTCCTTGCGGCTGGTCATGAGGCGGCGCAGGACGGGAATGCGTGCGCAGATGAATGCGCCCAGGATGAAACCGCCGATGAGCGCGGTGAGCCAGCCCGCGTAGTTGAGGGGGAAGGCGGCGCCCCAGTCGCCGGGCTCGACGGGCTTTACGGGCCAGGCGAGCCACAGCGCCACCATGAGCACGATGCCGAGCCACAGGCCCGCCAGGTCCTCCGCGCGGTCGTAGCGGCCCGAAACCGTGGCGATAACCGGCACAATTTCCACGGACGTCTTCTTCTCGGCGGCGGCAACGGCCTGGCCGACATTTTCCAGCTCTTCTTTTGTCAAAAACTCACTTGCAGTGACCATCATGTGCTCCTTGTTACCACGATCCCGTTGCGCCGCCGCCACCACCGAATCCGCCGCCAAAACTTCCACCCGAGAACCCGCCGCCGCCACCACCGAAGAGTCCGCCCCCTCTACTTCCGTAGTGGCGACGCGAGGAACTCCCCAGCACGAAAAGAATGACGCCCAGCACGCCAAAGACCACGGTCCACAGGGCCCAGGCCCAGCCACTGGTGCCGCTGCGAATCATGGAGACGGCGGTGAAGATAGCGAGAAACACCGTCACACCCACGGCAGGCCAGTACCAGTCGGGCCGCACCGGGGGGGACAGTTTGAGGTCTCGATTCACCAGGCTAAGATTGGAGCCGTGCGCGGAGGATGGCCCTTGCGCGCTGTTTCCCGAGCTGCCCGCCGGCGTCCCGCCGCCTGCGATCTCGGCGGGTACGGGAATGCTCCGGCACATCTTGTCGAGCTCCCGCACGCCCGCGAGGATGCCTTCGGAATACTTGCCCTTTTTGAAGTTGGGGATGATCTGGTTGTCCATGATCTTCCGGCAAATCGGGTCATAGGCGCCCGCCCAGTCGTTGCCAAGCTCAATGCGCGCCTTGCGGTCGTCTTTCGACACAAGGAGGAGCACGCCCCGGTTCCAGGGCTGGCCTTCGATGGTCTCATAGCCGATGCCCCACTGGTCGAAGAGCACCCGGGCAAAGGTTTCGATGCGCCACCCCGCGCCGCCATGTTGGGCCATGGAGTCGATCGTCACCACGATGATCGGAATCGCCTGCTCCGTGAGGAGCTTCTCGCCGATGGCGCGGATGGCCATCACATCGTCCGGTTGCACCATCCGTGCGAGATCCTGCACGAAGGCGCGTTCTCCCGGCGGGTCGATGGTGAGATTCTGTGCGATTGACATGCCGGGTATCAGCCAGAGAATGGAAGTGGCCAGGCAAATCCAAGGTCGCCGCATTTTCAGGTTCACTGTGTGCTTCTCCTTTCTTCAGGGAATTCGTGTGTTCCCCGGGTTACCAGGATCCCGTTGCTCCGCCGCCGCCGCCGTGGCTGATACCACTGGATCCACCGCCGTGATGGTGTCCCCCGGAACTGACTCCACCATGGTGATGTCCGCCGGTCGAATGGCCAACCGTATGGCGAGATTCCAAATAGCCTCCGCCGTGAAAATGGTGATGATGATGGTGGCGATTGGAAAAATATCCTGAGCCACCCGGATAGCCGGACCCGCCCATCCCACCGCCGATTGCCTTCACGATCATCAGTATGACCACGAAGAAGATCGCGCAGCCGAACGCTATTGGCTGACGGGATGTCGGTCGTTCGTAGTAGACCTGTTGAGTTGGATAGGGAATCGTGCGAATCGGCGTGGGGGTGTTCGAGGGCACGTGAATCTGCGTGGCCTGAGAAGGGGGCGTGGTCGTGGTGCTGGCGGGGACCGGCGTCGCATTGTCTGTCGACTCCTCCGTTGCGGCAGCCCCGGTTGCCTCTGCGGCTTGGGAATCGTCGGTCGGCGCCGCGGGCATTTCTCCGCGCACCATTCTTACCAGGGCTTCAACCCCCGCAACGGCGCCCCGAGAAGAATTGCCCTGCTTGAATTGGGGCACGATCACGGCATTCATGATTCCAACGCAGCGAGCGATGTAATCCGGCGGCCACGTGCCCCCCAGTTCGATTCGGGCCTTCCGGTCGCCTTTGGAAATCAAAAGCAACACGCCGCGTCGCCAGTCGTCCGAGGCATTGAACGCGGGGTCGTTGCCCCACTGCTCATAAAGGCAGCGCGCAAACGTCTCTATATGCATGTCGTCAGCACCGTAACGGGCCATCGATTCGATAGTCACCACCGCGAAGGGCACCGTATGCTCCAACCGCAGCGCCGCGCACCATTCGTTGATTACTGCTTCATCGTCTGCCGTAATGAGATCCGCCAGGTCCCGAATATGGGTGCCGACTTCGGGAGGCACGATGTCGAACGTGGTCGCCCGCGCAACGGAAGGTATCGTCCACAGGACGTTGAGCAGCGTGCATACCACGCTCAGTTTGAGTAGTTGTGCTTTCAATCGAGTCAACTCCCAGGTACGGTTCTGCCGAAATGAACGAAGTTCGCGTACTACCACGAGCCGGTGGCGCCGCCTCCGTCGCTGAAACCCCCTCCGTCGCTGAAACCTCCCCCGCCACTATCGAATCCGGCGTTTCCAGAATCTGGAGTAGCGCCCCCCATATCGAAATCAGGGGGCGCGCCAGTATCACTGTTCACCGGGCCAGTCTCCGTTGAAGGGGGTACTAATCCACTGGCCGACGATGGTTGCTCCATCATCTGGGTAGCGAGCATCCCCACACCCAGCGGCGTGAAGCCGTCATACCCGGAATGGTCGCTGCCCATTTTTGTTGCCGCGTGCAGATTCGCTGCACTTTCTATCCTCCGTGAACGCGGCGTAACGGATACCGAACGCCCGTTTGCGCGGCGGCGCGCGTTCAATACAAGCAGCATGATCAGCGCGCCAAAGACGATGAAGCAACCGCCCAATGGCAGGAGAACGAAGATAAACGCGGTGATTGACATGTACAGAGGCTCCCTTCCCGATGTCCGTTCCATTCAATCAGCTTATCCCGAAGTGGACCGGCACGACAACTACAGCGCGGTGGCCCAACTTATTCACGGCCCCTCGGAGTGTACGCTCGGTCTACGTCAGGAACGTGAGAAAGCGGAAATGGCGCCACCAAAGACGCAGGACGAAGAAAAGCAGCAGAACGAGATGGAGCGGAATCGGTTCTTCCGTCGAGGGTGGACCCTCGGTCTCCACCACCAGTACGGGCCGATTTACCTGCGCCTCGGAGGAAAAGAACTTCTTTACGCGCTGAATAATGCCTTCTTCGGGCGTAATGATAATCCACCCGAAGTTGGACGCGGGGTTGTTGACCCAGGCCTGGACGTCGGCGGTGAGGCCGGGACTTTCCCAGGTCACCGTGGCGCCCTGCTGTCCCGCGTTGGCGGTGGCGCTGGCCGTGGCCTCAAAATCGCCACCGGGTGTAGACCATGATTCCTGGGTGAGGAAGGCGTCGTTCCAAGTGGCGTCGCCGGTCGCCGCCGTTGCGCCCAGGCCGCCGGGGTCGTTCGGAATGACCGCCTCGCCTTCGCCCCAGCTTCGCAGCACGCGGTGCAGGCCATACACGATGTCCCCGAAGTTGCCGCCGCTCCGCTCCACCACCATCTCCAGGCGCGCCGACGTGACCACCGCATCGGCGGGAATCGAGGATAGATCGGCCGAAATCAGGGCCCGGCGCAGGAAACTGGTGCGGATGGTGCCGGAGAAGATACCGTCAATGCCCCCACCCGCATTGGTGGGCAAGTCCTGGAACAGGGTCGTGTCCCGAAAGCCGGCATAGCCATCGGCCCCCTGTTCGAATCGATAGGTTTCCGCCGGCGCGGCTGAGGTGAACAGAAGCAGGAGCGCCGCCACTCGAAAGGGGAGCTTCTGGAGGCTCGAAGTCGAATACAAAAGCAAGTGCATGAATTCCCTGTGACGGACTGGGGCCCTTCGGTGGGGCGAAATACCCGCGCTTAGAAAGTTACCTTCCATTGTACCTCGCCCCCGGCCAATGCGCGAATGGTCAACTCCAGCACGCTATCGGTTTGCTTCTGTCCGACGATTTCAGCCGTGGATGAGCACTGCCCCACGGTGTAAGGCTCCGGGACCAGGATGGACAGGGTGCAGGGCTGTCCGGGCACGGCAGCAAAGGTGCCCGTCAGGGTGCGGGTCTCGTGCGCCCAGTCGAGGGCCGTATGATCGGAGGCGCCCTGGGTGTAGTGGCGGCTGCTGGCCACCAACATAGGCCGCCGTTCATAACGACGGAGTCCCAGCAACCGGACGCTTTCCGGGGGAACCTCGACCCGAAGGGTCTTCTCAATCAAGCCGAGATATTGGCCCGCCCAGAAGTCGTAGACGGTATAGAGGTTGTCGTTGTTGAGGCCGAGATCCGTCAGGGGCGTGTTCAACTCCACCCCCGCGCCGGGCTCCCAGTTGAAGAGGGCGGCAATCGCCCACTCGCCGACCTTCGTGCGTAGAGGAAGGGACCAGCGTTGCGGCGGGCCTTCCTGAAAAAGGTCCAGCGGGTGACCGGCATGGGCCGGAGCAGGCAAGAGGCACGCGAGAACGCGTTGCCGGAGGGGGCTCAGTTGCGTCCAGGGCAACGTGGGGCGCAGGGGCTTTCCTTGAATCGCAGCGAGGGTGCAGGCGGCGATAAACTGCGTGTCGTTGAATTGGGTGGTGTCCTGGGCGAGTTCCCGCTTTCCAGGGGCCAGCAGGGGATTACCCACGCTGGGGAGGTAGTAACTTCGCGAATCGAGGGCCCAATCTTTCAAGGTGAAGGGTCCCTGTGCCACAGGGTGGGTATAGACGACTTTTGGCAGATCCATAGTTGATGCATGAATGGTCTGTAAGACGGTGAGCGGATGAGGAGCGGGTATATCAAAGGTCCCGATGCCGGGCGTCGGAATAAGCGCTATAGTGTCCGCCCCAGTTGTTTTTAGTTTGTTTAGGGTGGTTTCTATTGTTGAAGTGTCGGTAATGTGCTGCTCCATGCCAAGCGAAACGCTCAAGTCGGCGGCATGGGCCGCAATAGTGACCGCCGAAAGGCCTTGAGGAAAGCGACTGGGGTCCGCATCCGCACTTCCCGGCGAGACCGACCAGTGGCTTCCAAGGTTAAGGTTGGTCCAGCCGAGTGGGATCATCGGTCGCGCCGCCGTCACCTGGTCGAGCAGGGATGCGGCGTTGGACTCGATGGCCGAGACTGGCAACCATCCGTGGAGTTGAGCCCGGCTGGGAAAGGGCTCGAGGGCCTGGGAAGCGCGAACGAAAGTTTCGAGGCTGCGGGTTGGGTTTTCCTGGCCCATTGAAAAGAAGAGGGTTTCCGCGTTGAGTCGCCCACCAGGTTCGACGACAACCGGCGACGAAAAGACACAAACCGATAAAAATACATCAAAAGACAGATCGCCCATTGGCGCACTATGGCCCAGTTCAATCTTGCCCAGACTCAAGCGATGGGTCAGAAATCCCGCCACAAGCGTCCGTCCAGACGCGGGCGACCAGGCGGCGATGTGTCCCCGACTTTCCCCGGCCTCGTGCCCGATCCGCACGAAGGGTTGGCCTGCGGAAGGGGCCTTCAGGATAAGCACTTGGCTTAGTTTTCCACCTGGATAAATGCCGCCTTTTTCTTTTCTCCCGACGCCGAGCGGGGAAAGTCCAGCAACGGCGACCGGCTTCTTTGAGTTATTTGTGTAGGTAAGGTCAAAGGTCAGGAAGTTTTCCGAGGGGTAGGTGGCGATGCGCCATTCGCATTCCGCGGAGGCATAGTGAAAGCCGTTGCCCTTGCCGATGGGATTGTCAACGCTGTAGCGATTGGTGTTCCGGTAGTCGATTTTCAGGGGTACCTCTTCGCCGCCTTCCAGAATCAACGAGGGAAAAGCATTGTCCAGGAGGGGCTGTCCCTCCGGGGTCAGGAGATCAATCTGGCTGTTCTTCTGGATGACGAGTTCGTACGGGCCCGCCTTGATCGTACGCCGGGCTCGTTCGGGGCGATAGAGCTGAGCGCTCGCGACGTTGACCAGGAGCAGGGTGGCGGCGATGGCCAGGAGCAGGGGACGGGGTCCGCGCAGCGTCTGGTTATTCATCGGAAAGGTGTTCATCCGGGCCTCCGGGGTAGGGTGGTTTGAGGGGGTGTCCATAGTACCTTGGGAGGTGCGGCGGCGGCAATTCGCCATCGGCGCCTTCGGAGCCCTTCCTGGATGGAAACCGCCGGTTGATGGTCCCGGTCAAAGCTGTGCAAGTCGCCTGTTTCGTGCTTCCGGACCGGGAACTTTTTCGGTTGCGGCGGCATGGTATTGTAAAAAAAAGCCCCCTCTGCTATAATCGCCCTGCGGTATGGGCAACCACTAAGTTCGCGTATGCGGGGCGTTTGCGAGGTCTCACGGGCAGGTCACACCTGCCGTCCGCTGAGATTGCAGTAACTCTTGTAGTCCGAGTTTCATTGGAACTTGTGCATCTTTTTTTTGCAGTGGTCTGAGTCCGTCTCCTCGAGGTGGTCAGCCCTGCCAGCTTAGGAGCGTTGAAATGTCACGAAAAATTTACCGGTACACCTTGACGGAGAAGCAGCAGGCGCGTTGGGAGATGGAGGATATGCAGGGCTGGCGTGATTCGATGGTGGGGGTGGTGGAGGATGATGCCCGGGAAGAGGGCAGCACAAAGTATGTGTTGTACGACCGTTCCGAGCAGATACTGGCCAAGGGCGAGGTGAAGAAGCTTCCCGAGCCCGAGGTGGTGGGACCCTGAGGTCTCGTTAACCCCGAAGATGACGGGCGCCTGATCGAAGATGATCGGGCGCCCGTTTTGTATGGAGCGTATTCGCTACTTGCCGCCCGCCAGGATCTCGTTGATGAGCGACTGGAGGTCGACCGCGTCGATGTAACCGTTAAGGTTGTAGTCGGCTCTGGGCGTATAAGCGCTACGACCGAGGCCCAGGTTGATCAACTGCTGGCCGTCGGCGGCATCCACTTCGCCGTCCTCATCCAAGTCGCCCACCTGGCTCGTGGGCGTATCGAGATAATGCCGCGGATCGCTCCCGGCCGCCTCCTCGGTGGCATTGTCGAAGCCGTCGTTGTCTATATCCAGATCCAACGCATCCACAAACCCGTCGCCATCCACATCCGCGGCCTCATCCACATCAGGCGTGCCGCTGCCGTCGCGATCGGCATCCTCGGCGTCGGCGGTACCATCGCCGTCATCGTCGCCATCAAGATAGCTTGGTATGCCGTCCTCATCGGGGTCCTGAGCCTGGAAGCCATCATCCCAGCCGTCGCCCAGGACGTCCAGATCATTCCCGTTGTCGATTCCATCTTCATCCATATCGAGGTCGTCGGCATTGGGCGTGCCATCGCCATCGGAATCGACGAATGGATAATTGGCCTCGCCGGTGAGTACACCATCCGTCAGTGCCAGCGCACCGATGGACGTGATATCGGGTACGGTGGGGAAGAGGGGCGTCTGTCGGCTGCCCGCGGTAAATCGTGATGCCGCGAGGAGCGTTGGGCGTAGGTAATCGTCATAGTCCACCACAGCGAGCAGCAAGGGCTGGAGCGGTACGGTAATATCGAAGGCGCCATTGCCCATCACAATTTCGCCCGAGTATACCCGGCCACGGGAATCGAGGAGCAGCAGGGTCTTGCCCCAGAAGGGCTCGGGGACGGTACCCCGCACCTGGGTGGTGAGTCCCTGGGGCAGCGCGGGCATACGGTTTGCAAAGGCGAAGGGGTCGGACCAGATTCGGGCAACACCATTTTCGCTGTTCGGGTCGAGGGTGGTACCGAGGAATACCGGACCCAGGGGACCATCGTTGATGGCCGGATCGCCGTCGTCTGTGTCGGGTATGGGGAAATTGGGCTGGCCCCATGCGCCCGCAAAGGGGAGCCATCGGGGCGTATCGGCTTCGTGGAGACGACCCAGGGGGGAAAGGTTTAGGGGTATTTGCAAGCCGTAGTCGGTGCCTTCCAAGCCCTCGGGGAGGAGCCAGTGGCCCATGCCGTCGTGGAGCTCGCTACCGGCCTCGTAGCGCGTGGCGCCGGGTTCGAAATACAGGGAGTTGCCGCCCTGGCCCACATAGAGTACGGGGCGTGCGCCCTCCGTGACTTCCACATCCGCCCAGTCGCGTCCTTCACCGCCGGGCACGGTCTCGTCGAGGTTCGCGAGCTGCCATTGTTGAGTCGTGGCGGCGCGGTAAGGGACCTGATCCTCATCAAGCAGGATCTGGAAGACTTCCCAGTCCCCCTCGTGACGGTGCCCGCCTTGCTGATCGAGGCCCCACACGTCGGCGAAGAAGTGCAGGTAGTACTGGATGGAAATGTGATCCGGATCCGCGCCTGCTTCGGAGGACCGGTCTCCCAGCGTAGTTACGGTGTAATAGAGCCGGGGCTCGGGTAGCGATTCCGCCGGCGGATAGGCGTCGAAGAGGGCCTCCGTGTTCGTTCCGGGAAGATCGATGAAAGCCTCGCGGTGGGTCGATTGGCCCAGATCGAAGTCGCGGGGCTGGGCGACGAGGGTCATGGTGTTGCCCAGATCCAGCGTGGCCGTGCCCAGTGAGACCTCGACGGGCATGGGGCTGAAGATGGCGTCACGGTGGAGTCGCAGCACGGGGGCGTAAGTCTGGGCCAGCGTTTCAGCCGAAACCGATGTTGTCTCCCGCAGGGTCTCGAGCAAATCGGCCACGAGCACGCTGGTTCTTTCGCTGCTCACGCCGTCGCCGCTCAATCGGAATGCGAACGGGGCATAGGCCGTTGCGGGGGTGAGTTCCGCGGCCGGAGTGATCGCATAGACGATGGTGTGTGCGCCGACGGCATAGGCGTGGGCTTCGCCATCGACTTCGGAAGTCACGGTCCATCCGTCCGGTGCGCCGCCTTCCGCGTTTGCCGTCAGGGCGTAATCGCCCGCCTCGGCGATGTAAAACGAGACGGACAATTCGCCCGTCTGTCCGGGAGTCCAGGCGCCATAGCTTACACGATAGATGCCTGAGTCGGGATGACTTGATTCGTCGGAGCCGTCGCTGCCGAGGAACCATTCCACGTCGTCGGTGGCGCCATCGCCGTCGGAATCCGTATTCAGCGGGCTGGTCTCGCCGTCGCCGATGGTCCCATCGCTGTCGCGATCTTCCTGGCCATCGAAGAGGCCGTCCCCATCCGAATCTGGATTGGTGGGGTCGGTGCCGAGGGTAAATTCGGCCAGATTGTTGAGCCCATCGCGATCGGGATCACCCGCCGGGCCGTCATCGCCCTCGGCGCTGGCCGGATCAAGGCCATACTCCAGTTCCCAGTCATTCGGAAGGCCGTCTTCATCCACATCATCCGAGCCGCCTGCGACGCGGAGGGCGCGAAGCTGGCGCGGGATTGTTTCGGGGTCCTCCCAGATCAGGAGGAACTCGTTGGCGGCGGCATTGGCGCTGGCGGCAACGCTGTTGACTGTCGCTGGGCCATCGGGCAGGGGAACGATTTCGCCCAGGGCCCGGCCGTTGCCCGCGGCGGTCCGATACACGGCCACAGGATCGCCTGCGGCCGGATCGCGGCTCCAGAGAAGAATGGCCTGTTTCGAGTTGCCATTGTAACCCAGCGCGACGGGTGTTTCGGACTGCTGTACTCCGTCGAAAGGGGCGGGGGAAGATGCCGTGCCGGCGGCGTCTACCGCCACGGTATTCAGCGTGGACGGCTCTTCCGCCCATGCCACGATCCAGCGATTCAGCCCGGTGGACGCTGCCACGGCGATATTGGCAGCGCTGGGTGCGTCCTCGTCAATCACGATGACCTCACCGAGCACCGCACCCGTATTCCCCGCGAGTCGTGCCGCGCGCACCTGGGTGCTCGTCGTGTCGTCGACCGGGATGTCCTCACGCCAGGCGATGAGATATTCGTTTACGTCTTCGAGCCACGCGATGGCGGGAACACTCTGGGGATCGTTGCTGGGCGCGGCGAATCCGCTGGAAAGGACGCCCCGGGAGGCGGCGTTCACGCGGATCAGGCCGGCGAAGGCATCGTTTTCCACTTCCTGGCCAAAGGCGATGGCAACTTCGTTGGCGGCGATGTTGTAGACCGCCTGTGGCATGGTCTTGCTGCCGGGGCTCGCGGAGAAGCCAAAGACATTGCCGGGACTCCGCGAATCCAGATTGTAGGCCTTGGCCTGGAGAAGCGCCGAGGTGCTTCCTGTGGCGTATTGCTCCCAGATGACCCAGGACTCGCCCTCTTCAGAAACCGCAACCACGGTGGGGTTGGTTGCTATGCCAAAGGCCGTCAGGGAAACTTGGGCGGGCTGGGTAAGGGGAACGAGGTTCTCGTCGAAGAGGGCGGCATGGATCTGCTGGTCTTCCACCCAGGCGATGGTCCAGATGCTCGTGCTTTCATCAAAGGCGGCGGCTGGGCGCGACTGGGCGACGTTGGACTCGGCGACATAGAAGGGCACGTCGATATCGCGCTCTGGGACAACATTCGCCGTGACGGTGAGCGCCTTCTGCTTGGGGCCGGCGCCGCCGGGGCGGAAAATGACCGTCCCGATATAGGGAGAGTTTTCGGCGAGGAGAGACTCGGGGTTTACTTCGATCGTGACGTCGGTGGCGGCGCCGCCGAGACGGGGGGTGACGGTGATCCAGGGGTACTCCGTCGCGGCGGTCCAGGCGAAGACATTGGCATCGGGACTGGAAAGTCGAACCGTGCCCGAAGCCTTGGCGCCTCCTTCCTCCACGGTGAAGTTGAGGGCTTCGGGATTGAGGGCGAGATCGACCTGGGTAGCGTTGACCGTGACCGAGAGGGTCAGGGGTGGCACGTCGCGCATTTCGAGGGCATCGATATTGATCAAGGCTTCGTAGGGCGTCGGGGAAGCCTCCAGTGCGGGGATGTCTATTTCGAGACTGATGGTCTCGTCGCCAATCCCGGAATCCGGGTCGAAGCTGATCCAGTCCGCGGCGGAGGAAACCTCCCACTCGAAGAAGGGGAAGTCATCAGAATCCAGCGTGAGGGTCACATTGGTAATGGCCGACGCGCCCTCGTCGACGATGATATTGTTGCGGCTGAGGGTCGCATCCACCACGTTGTCCGCCGTGTTCGGACGTTCATCGGCATTGTCGAGGAGACCGTCGTTGTCGCTGTCGGCGTCATCCGGATCGGTATCGAGTTCACCTTCTTCATCATCGGTCAGGCCGTCGCCGTCGCTGTCGAGGGCGTTGCCCGCGCCGCCGGCCGTGCGCACCCAGATTTCCAGAAAGGGATTGGATCCGCCGATGGTGGTGATGACCGCAAGGTCGCCTCCGGCGCCGAGGGTGCCCTGGAATGCGTTGCTGCCCACCAAAGTGAAGGTGCCGCTGGCGTTCAGGTCGATCTGGCCGCCGTAGTCCTGCCCGCCGAGTTCGCCAATAAAGATTCCGTTGCCCCCGGCGATCACGGTGCCCACGTCGGAGGCGGGGGTGGCGCTGCCATTGGCGCGGATCCGGTGAACGCGATACGTGCCGCGAAAATCATCGGTGGTGGCGCCGTCGTTGGCGGGGAAACGGCGCACATAGAGGGCCAGCCCGGTGTAGCCGCCGTTGATCTCCCCGTCGTCCCCGGCGGCAACGTCGGCCGTATTCACGATCAGCGCTCCGCTGTCGACAATTGCCGCATTGCCGCTGTCCTGCCCCATCAGGGCGACCCGGCCGTCGGAGGTTACGTTGTAGTTAAAAATGCGCGCCGTTTCGGATTCCCGGACGACGAGCACCTGGCCAGAGCCATCCGCAGTGGCCCCGCCGAAACTCGTTCGGTAGGCGTCGTTGCTTGTGCGAAGGAGCGCGTGATAACTGTAATGGCTCTCAAATACGTCGTCGTCCAGACCCGAGGACTGCTTCACGGAGATCTGGAGACTGGCGTAGCCATCGCGCACCTGCGCGTCGGCGTTGGGAGCGGCCTCATAGGTGAATACGGCCAGATCGCCACCGAGGCCTACGGTGCCATTGAAGCCGCTGTTGAAAGATGTGGTGAAAAGGCGGAAGGTGGCGTCGGTCTTAATTTCGAAGTCCAGCGACGTGGAACTCGGGTACGTGGAAAGGCGGCTCATGACGCCATTGGCCGTAAACACGCGAAAGCCCCGTCCGAGGTGCTGGGAGTCGTCGTTGATCTCAAAGAGGTCGTGGGCAAAGTAGGAACCACTCAGGGCATTTTCGCTGGTCGCCTGCTTCGGCTGGGCCGGAACCGACACCGCGCCGAGAAGAACAACGAGAACGGCAATGGCAAGCGGCCTGGAATAGAGTGAGAATCGCATTATAGTCACTTCCAAGATGGTCTGAGTGCCCGGTAATAGCGTGATCCCGCAGTTTCGCGGAAACATCCCTCTACCATACCATGGGAAGGGGAAAATGCAACATGCCTCTCGCACTTGCCGTTGACCCGGAACGTCACTTTCGCAGCGAATGTGGCACAGCCGTCTCGGCGGTGTTTGGTTGCGTGGCAACCAAGTTTTTTATCCTCTACGGGAGTCACGTCGCGTCACCGGTAGAAGATGAAAGTCGATGCAGATTCCAACCCCCCCTACCCCCCCGCAAGCGGGGGGGACCAAGAGGTTCACTTTGACATGAAGGGTTTCCCCCGCTTGCGGGGGGCCAGGGGGGTATGCGCCCTGATGGCAACGAACAACCTGCACTTCCATCCGTGCCACCACGTGGCGCCGCTGTCCCTGAGCGTCGTATACTCCAGACAGGCAAAGGAGCAGCACCATGTTCACCAAGGCAATTTCCATTCTGGCGTCGGTTATTGCGGCACAGGCCATGGCCGAGTTTCCCGAGTTCAAGGAGCACGTCATCAACGCGGAGGCGGGCACGGGGCTCGCCATCACCGTGGCGGACGTGAACAAGGACGGCAAGCCTGATATTGTGGGGGTAAGTGCCGATGATGTGGCGTGGTACGAGAATCCCACCTGGGAGCGGCACCTCATCGCGGGCACGATTCGCAACTCGAATGTATGCATCGCCGCGGAAGATTTGGACGGCGATGGCATCCCGGAGTTCGCCCTGGGCGCGGACTGGCAGCCAAACAACACGACCTCGGGCGGCGCACTGTTTCTGTTAAGTCACGGAGAAGACGTGAAGCAGCCGTGGAAAGTGACGACGCTGGTGGAGGAAGAGCCGACCTTGCACCGGATTCAATGGGCGGATCTGGATGGGGATGGCAAGAAGGAGTTGGTCGTTGCGCCGCTCAAAGGCACGAATTCCGCGGGACCGGATTTCATGGATGTGGGGGTGACTTTGCGCGTATTGTATCCGGGAGACTCGCCGCTCGAGACGCCGTGGCGCTCTCGAATCTTGAATACCAATTTGCATGTGCTTCACAACCTGTGGCCTTGGCCCAGCACCGAGCACGCGGGACAGATACTGCTTATGGTTTCGATGGAAGGAATCTCACGTCTTGTCTTGGGGAAACATGACTACCAGATCGCGAGAGTTTCCGGATCCAATACGGTCGAAGGCGCGGGAGAAATCAAGTCAGTCATTTCGAAATCGAGCGGTCCCTCGGGTACGCAAGTTCAGCTCATGGCTACCATTGAACCGTGGCATGGTCACCAGGCCGTGGTATACAGCCCCGCCACGGAGCATGGCGAGTTTCAGCGATTTCTCCTCGATGATCAACTCAAAGCCGGGCACGCCCTATGGTTTGACGACTTCGACCACGATGGGGAGAGCGAACTTCTGGTCGGCTTTCGCGAGAAGGCCGGTCCGAAGGAATTACCCGGATTGAATATCTACGATCTCCACATCGATGCGGAGAACAAAGTCACCGCCGAGAAGTACATCATCGACGACGGCGGCATGGCCACGGAAGATGCCCGCGCTCACGACATGAACAGCGACGGCTGGCCGGACATTGTGGCCTTCGGCCGGGCGACGCACAACATAAAATACTATGAGAACGTTGGAAAACCGTAAAGTGTCCCCGGGTGCCATCCTCCTGCGGCGGATGGCACCCGACGTCTCATTCGCAATGCCGGGTTCACTTTTCTTATGCTGGTACCGTTCGGGGTGAAACATAGAAGGGTGGGAGAAATGAGTACGCTTGAAAATGAATTCCTGCGCGTAACGGTCAAGCCTGAGGGGGCGGAGCTGACCAGCATCTTTGACAAGGCGAACAATCTGGAGCGCCTGTGGCAGGCGGATCCAGCGGTATGGAACCGGCACGCGCCGGTTCTGTTTCCCTTCGTGGGGCGACTGCTGGACAACACGTACCAGTATCGCGGCCGGTCGTACTCGCTGCCGCAACATGGCTTTGCGCGGGATTGCACCTTCCGGCTCAAGCGCGAGACCTCCACATCGGTTTCGTATGAATTGGCGGACTCGCCCGAGACGCGGGCGAACTACCCCTTTGCCTTCAAACTTCAATTGGACTATTCCCTGCGGGGCAACCGGGTGCGGGTGGCCCATACGGTGACGAATCCCGGCGCGGAGACGCTTTATTTCTCTATCGGCGGTCACCCGGCCTTCTGCTGTCCGCTGCTGGAAGGGGAGTCGTTCAGCGATTACTACATCGAGTTTGAAAAGAAGGAGACCTGTGCCCGCTGGTACGCCAATGAGAATGGTCACATCGCGCGGTCGGAAGAGAATTATCTGATGGACACGGCGGTGGTGCCGTACACGCTGGATCGCTTCAGCGAGGACGCGCTCATCTTCAAGAAGCTCGCTTCCAGCGAGGTTTCCATACGGAGTTTCAAGAACAAGCACGCGGTTACGCTGGATTTCGACGGGTGGCCGTACCTGGGTATCTGGAGCAAACCCGGGGGCGCGCCCTTCATGTGCCTGGAACCCTGGTTTGGGATTGCGGACCATGTGGGGCACAATGGCGAATTGACGCGGAAAGAAGGTATCATGCGCCTTGAGTCCGGGCTGAATTTCTGTTGCGAGTATGGTCTGGCTTTTACGTGAGTGCAGTGGGATTAACCGGACAATGAGGCCGACAGGGCCGCTCCGTCCATTTATTAACCTTATGGGAGATTTACAATGACGAAGAAGAAATTGGGCTTTGGCGTGATGGCGGCGGGCGCCGCGCTGTTGGCGGCCGGGCCGGTGATGGCCCACCCGGGCGGGCACCACACCCACCTCTGGAGCACGGGCAATGAGTCGGTCAAGGTGGCGGAGGCGGTCCCTGCCACGCCGCTTCCGAGCGATCTGACCAAGGTGTCGGGCCAGGGCGATCTGCAGTTCAAGTTACTCCACACGTCGGCCTCGCTCCCTGCGAAGGCGCTGGACGGGCTTAACGCCGCCCACGGCGGTTTCGCCGTGGACCGGCGCGAGGGCAAGGGCGAAATCTACTTTGCGCTGCCCCAGGTCGGCATCATCCGCATCGCCAATGATCTGAACACCATCGAAATCCTTCCGACGGACGCCGAGATGGCCACGAAGAACATGCACAATTCCAAGTTCTGGGTTGGCGACAATGGTCAGGCCTACCTCACCTTTCCCGGAACCGATTCCGCCCGGGTGTGGACCACGACGGATCAGGGTGCGCTGGTGAATATTCTGGAGGCCCCGACGGCGGATACGCCCTTTGACGACGCGACCGTTTCCGCGTACTTTGACGTGGCGGAGAACAAGTTCGTGCCGACCGACGTGGAAGTGCTGGACAATCGCTTCTATGTGGCCACCGGCTATTCGAAGCTCGACTACGTGCTTACGGCCGATGTGAAGTCCAAGGATGAATTCAGCAGCGCCTGGAATCCCTTCGCTTTTGGCGGTAAGGGCGATGGCCCCGGCCAGTTTGGCACGGGCCACGGTATCACGGTCGCACCCGATGGCAAGACCATCACCGTGGCGGACCGCCCCAACAGCGAAATCGAATCCTTCACAAATAAAGGCAAGCACCTGGGTGCGCTGCCCCTGCCCAAGGGTTCGCTGCCCTGCGATATCGACTACCAGAGCGGCCTGACCATCGTGGGTTGTCTGGAAGGGCCGGACAAGGCGAAGGGCGCGCCGATCTACATCGTGAAGGATGGCGCCGTTATCTCGACCATCACGATCAAAGATGATTTGGGCCTGGAGAAGTTTGTCCACATTCACAATGCGGTCATGGTGGAAAAAGAGGACAAGTTCTACATCATCGCGCAGGCGTGGAATCCGGGCGACTTCGCGATCCTGGAGCAGGTGAAATAATCCACTGAAATTTCGAGGCCCCCGGCGCGTGCCGGGGGCCTTTTTTCGTAGGGCGGGGCCCGAAGGTCGGGCCCCGCGGTAACCGCCAAGGCGTTATGCCGCGGCGGGGTGTTGCGGGCGGAAGACGAGTCCGTCGCCTTCCACATCTATGGTAACCAGCTCGCCGTCGAGGATCTTTCCCTCGATCAGCCTTATGGCCAGGGGGTCGAGTATCATCCGCTGGATGGCCCGCTTCAGGGGCCGCGCGCCGTAGGCCGGATCGTAGCCCTGCTCCGCGAGCAGGTCCAGCGCCGCCGGACTCAGGTCCAGCTTCAGATGCCGGTCGGCCAGCCGCTTTGCCAGCCGGCCCAACTGCACCTCCACCACTTTTCTGATCTCCGCCTTCGTCAGTGGGTGGAAGACCACGATGTCGTCGATGCGGTTCAGGAACTCGGGGCGGAAGTGGCCGCGCAATGCCGCCAGCACCGCTTCTTCCTTGTCCGTCTCGCTACCGCCGGGCGCATTGAAAATCGCGCTGCCGACGTTCGACGTCATAATCACCACCGTGTTCCGGAAGTCCACCGTGCGGCCCTGGCTGTCGGTCAGGCGTCCGTCATCCAGCAACTGCAACAGGATGTTGAAGACATCCGGATGCGCCTTCTCCACCTCGTCCAGCAGGATTACGCTGTAGGGCCGGCGCCGGACCGCTTCGGTCAACTGGCCGCCTTCTTCGTAACCCACGTATCCCGGAGGGGCGCCGATCATCCGCGCCACGGCGTGTTTCTCCATGTATTCCGACATGTCGATCCGCACCATGGCCTCTTCGCTGTCGAAGAGACAATCCGCCAGGCTCTTGGCCAGCTCCGTCTTGCCTACGCCCGTGGGACCCAGGAAGATGAAGGAGCCAATCGGCCGCTCTGGTTCTTTCAAACCCGCCCGGGCGCGGCGCACCGCATCGGCCACGGCGCGAACGCCTTCCTCCTGGCCGATGACGCGCTTGCCCAGGTGCTCTTCGAGCTTGAGCAGGCGGCCCATTTCGGTCTCCAGCAACTTGTCCACCGGCACGCCGGTCCAGTTCGACACAATCTTGGAGATGTGCTCCTCGGTCACGTCCTCGCTGAGGAAGCTGCCATTGGCCTGTACTTCGGCCAGACGCGCATTTTCCGCCTCCAGTTTCTGCTGCAATTCATTCAGCGTGCCGTAGCGAATCTTGGCCACCTTGGCCAGATCGCCATTGCGCTCCGCCGTTGCTTCTTCCACACGTGCGGCCTCGATTTCCGCGTTGACGGCGCGTATGGCGGCAATCACATCTTTCTCCGCCTGCCACTGGGCCTTTTTACCGCTGAGCGATTCCTTCAGCTCGGCGATCTCGCGCCCGATGGCGTCGCGGCGTTCGCGGCTTCCCGTGTCCTTTTCCTTTTTGAGGGCCAGGTGCTCGATCTCCAGCCGACGAATGCTCCGGTCGAGCACGTCGATTTCATAGGGCATGCTGTCGATTTCGATGCGTAGCCGAGACGCCGCCTCGTCCATCAGGTCGATGGCCTTGTCCGGCAGGAAGCGGTCCGCGATATAGCGGTGGCTCAAGGTGGCCGCCGCCACGAGGGCGCTGTCCTGGATCCGCACGCCGTGGTGGAGTTCATAACGCTCCTTCAAGCCGCGCAGAATCGCAATCGTATTTTCCACATCGGGCTCGCCCACGAAGACGGGCTGGAAGCGGCGCTCCAGTGCCGGGTCCTTCTCGATGTGCTTCTTGTACTCGTCCAGCGTGGTCGCGCCGATGCAGTGCAGTTCGCCCCGCGCCAGGGCGGGCTTCAGCATGTTCGACGCGTCCATCGCGCCGTCCGCCTTGCCCGCACCCACGAGGGTGTGCATTTCGTCGATGAAGAGGATGATGTCGCCCTCGGCTTTCTGCACCTCCGCCAGCACCGCCTTCAGGCGCTCCTCGAATTCACCGCGAAACTTCGCGCCCGCAATCATGGAGGCAATATCCAGCGTGGCCACGCGCTTGCGCTTCAGGCCCTCGGGCACGTCGCCCGCCACGATGCGCTGGGCCAGACCCTCTGCGATGGCGGTCTTGCCCACGCCGGGCTCGCCAATGAGCACGGGGTTATTCTTCGTGCGGCGCGACAGCACCTGGATCACCCGGCGCACTTCTTCATCGCGCCCAATGACCGGGTCGAGTTTGCCCGCGCGGGCGAGTTGCGTCAGATCGCGGCTGTACTTCTCCAGCGCGTCATAGGTCGCTTCCGCGTTCGGATCCGTCACGCGCTGGTTGCCGCGCAGGTCCTTGAGGGCCTTCATGACGGCATCCGCCGTGACGCCCAGACGCAGCAAGGCTTGCGCGGCGGCATCGCGCTTCTGCTCGATGATGCCGAGCAGCACGTGCTCCGTGCTGAGGTATTCGTCTTTCAGTTGCTGCGCGGCCTTCCAACCGGCCTCCAGGGCCGACTGAGCCGCCGAGCCGAGATGGGGCTGCACTACGCCGCTGGTCACGGCGGGCAGTTTCGCGGTGATTTCAGCAAGCAATCCGGACAGTTGTCCCGCATTCACGCCGATCCGCTGCAAAATTGCGCCAACAGCGCCCTGTTCCTGCGCCAGAAAGGCCTGAAGCAGGTGGGCAGGTGCGACTTCGGTATGCTTCGCGTCGGAAGCCAGTCCAACCGCTTCGGACAGGGCTTCCTGGGTTTTGATGGTAAGTTTGTCGAGTCTCATGGTGGTAACTCCTCTCCCCCTATAATAGGGTGTTGTCGTTTACATGGAGGAAGAGTCGTGCCAAGTTTACGGGACTGGAAATAAAGGACTTATGGATGCGTGGGAGGGGAGGGGCGTTGCAGGGTGAAGCGGGGGTGTTTCGGATTGGAGCGGGAGGGACGATCAGGGTGGCCTCAACCCAACAAACGTGCCACACGATTGCCGACGCAGGAGGCATTCGTGTGCCTGGACGAAAGGGGATGGTAGGCCATGACGTTTACCTGCGGCGAGCGACGTGCACTTTGCTTCAAAACGCTCGCGCGGGTACGTCTTGCGGGAACCAGGAACTCTTCCCAAAGGGCACACGAATTGGAGTACCGAATCGTGTGGCACGCGCACTAAGTCTGGGACGCCGCTGTACCTCAGGAATTCGCTCGATTTCCAAGACTGATAGGCGTTTGATGTGCGATCTGTAGATCGATGTCTGTAGAACTACTCAAAAAGCGCGATATGGTGCTTTGGGACGGACATAATGACGCATGCAGGCAATATGCTTAGTCATCTGGGGGAAATTCGGACCAACGAATTAAATCATCGTGGGTAATTTCAACGATTCCGCCATCCTTAGTCCAAATACTATATGGCGGAGCCAGATCGCGGTATCGGGAGCTATCAATCGCCCTGAAGATCGTTCCTAGCCGTCTGTACTGTCTACCTTCATTCACGTTTCTCATTCCAAGGGCGGGCATGTTCTCGTCATTCGCAAGTACCCACAAGACGCTTGCACAGTACTGCTGCAAGTCTGTGCGTTCACGATACGGGATATGTCGAAATTGCTGAACGTATCGAACTATTGGATGATTCCGATTGACATTTGAAAACTCACGTTGCACCGATAGTAAGCTACTTGCATCGCCCGTATACTCTATTGCGAATATATGTGACCTGAACCCATCGGCAAGGACCAACTCCGCATCCGACGAACCCGGCGATTGCAGCTTTGAAACTGAGAGGAATACTTCATTCCCTTCGAGACTTATTTGCGTGAAGCGCAGGAGCAATCTCATAAGCTTCAAATCTAAGCTGCTGGACCTCCCTACGTTCCACGATTCCACATCATCCCCAAACTCGATCCGTCTACCGTCCTTTACGGAAAACACTATTCTCCGCTTGTCCTTCTCTCCATAGGATCCATCTTCTAAGGTGCCAATATCTGATAGTGGAATCCATTCTGACGTTTTATCGAGCTCGCTAACAATCGCTGGGAGTTGGATATGCTTCCAAAGCAAGTCTGCAGGCATTATATGAATAGGTATCTGATGTATTAGGGACAAGCGCCAAAAGTCGAGATGCAAGAGACCCTGCTGGGTCGCTTCTAGAACGGGACACCAAGCTTTCGCATGCGAATGCCGAAGAATGTCGCCGACACGGGCCCAAGTGGGATCTTCTCTATATCCTAGAGAGCTTTCGGGAGGCGTTCGGGAGGGTGTAATTACTGGTTTGAGGTCGCCTCGAATGTCGACCAAATATGGGTCCCCAAGCCCAATTGGATTAGCCCTGGAACCAAGGCGCCCCACAAGATCATCACCATCGTCTTCGCGCCCGGGGTCACCGCAGATTAGGATACCGTCCATACAAATCGCGGACTCATTGAATGGGCCATGAAACCTTGTGCTTGTAGCCCCCTTCACCAGGTGAAGACCACGGTCTGGTCTAGTCTTTCGCATCTCCCAGTGAGCTTCGCTGTTCTTTATACAGGGAACGCCACGATCATCAACCAATAGCCCAATTCTTATTTTTCCACCAAGTCTGGAGTCTTCTTCCGACAGACAGAATTCTATTACCTGCCTTTTCTCAATCCCGGCTACCTCGACAAGCGTTCGTCTAAAAGCCGGCTGCATCGGAACCTCAATTTTCTCTGCGATTTCCGCGATTGACGTTTCTGCAACGATTCGATACTCCGTGGCAAGTGCATAGCCATTCACGACAGAACAGAGCCTCACGTCGTCCGCCCAACTGTCTAGGAATACGGGCTTTCGCGGGCCGGTAATCTCGACCGTCGTACCGACAAGCTGGTCAACCTTTCCATTCCTTATTACTAGCAGTCCACCTAGGCCACTAATCTCAATCTCTAGAGGCTCACCGTATCCGAGACCAGGACCATAGTCCTTTCGCGTCTTTATTAGAATCTGATCGCCAAACATGAAGCACGACATAAACCCGATACCGAATTGCGAACAAGGCTCGAAATCAACACCTTTCTCTCTAAATGCAACACGTTGCTGAGCAAACTCAGGAGAGCGGTAGTAACTTCTTCCAACATTGGTTAGAAAATTCCGAATCAATAGTTCATCCATTCCGATTCCATTGTCGACGCACTGAACGACCTGATTCCCATCTGAGTCAACAAAATGCTTGATTGATATTTCCCCCCCTTCCCAATCTGGCTGGCCTTTTCCGTAAATAGCGACCCTGTGTCGCAATGCGTCGAGGCTGTTCTGCATGAGTTCACGGACAAAAAGAGAATTGTTGCTGTATAGTTTGTCGGTCATCAGCAATTTAACGATCTCGT
The DNA here is from genome assembly GCA_016791475.1 of Candidatus Hydrogenedentota bacterium. Classification (NCBI taxonomy): domain Bacteria; kingdom Pseudomonadati; phylum Candidatus Hydrogenedentota; species Candidatus Hydrogenedentota bacterium. Next base: position 56,638 of record JAEUWI010000018.1, on the reverse strand, counting down.
CTCGTGACAAACTGAACTCAAGATCGGCATACCGATACTGATTGTTTTTAGGTTCTATTCGGTCGCGTTCCACCTGGCGCGGGAGACTCAATACGTAATGCGCAGGCGTCCTCCCTCGGGGGAACTCGTCGATGATTCGATGGGCTTCGCGAAGTTCGTGATCGATGGCGTCCATGAATTCGTACGCGGCCTTTTGATACACCGGATGTTCACATGCCAGAGTAAATCGAATTCGCTCACTTGAAATCGACCACCCCTCGACGGATCTGTGTTTGGACCACTCAATGAAGCTAACCGCACTGGAAAAGTTAATCGTGCGCAGTAGTGGTTCCGGTGTGCGGTCCCGATCAAAGTCCAGTATGTCCGCGACGCGTAACACCACTGCAAGGAATCGAAGATTCACGCTAAAGCTGCCGATCGATTGATCCGGGCGAAACCCGTTTTCGTCCGTCAATCTCGCGGCTGGCCACGCATGGGAGGCGCATAGTCGGCCTAAGTATGGGGCAAGTTCAACTCCGGCAACAGAAAGCCTTGAAGCCGCCCCATACAGGCGAATGACAAGTTGCTCCGCTCGTTCACCGTGCGTCATCCGTAGGAAACTGGTGCGATGAGCATCCAAATGTTGCTGCAGTTTCTCGGATAGCGCGTCCTTCTCCTGATCAGTGAATCGCGGATCTTCTAATTGTCGCCGAATATCACTGACATTTGGATGGTCTTGGTTCCATCGCTCTAGGGAGAGCAAAAACTCTGGCGATTCCTTCAGTTTCTCCCATTCATCTGACTCGGGAACCATTCCTTGATCGTGGAAATATGCAGAAAGTATAAGCAGAGCAATCTCAACCGCATTGAGGTGATCGATGCCATCGCCAAGAATCATAGCCATGAGTTCTGTCACTCGGAGGAGATGGCGCTCATCGTGCACAGTGAACTCGGGATGGTAGTACGGAAATCTCTTTATCCGGTCTGCAGCAGTCGTACATGCAGCCTTGACAATTCCTGAAAGTTCGGCGGCGATATCATTTTGGTTTGTATTGACAAAACCGTCTTGTAGCTTTTTCCAAAGCCTAGCGTCTTCCAACGAATTCAGATTCAACACCGCACTCATATTATTCCCTCGTTATCTAAAGTATACAAGGCCCCCAGAGATGGAGAACTCGAAGCAATACTATAACAATTATCGCCTCGATACTACTCTCGGAGGCACTCCAGATTGCCTCTGGCTTATCTATGTGGTTGATGTTACACAAGCGTCGTATTGCTGATTCCATCCGACCATTAAAGCGAGACCATCTTCTCATCAGGCTCGCGCATGGACCAGCTTCAGACGCCCCGCAATTGGATCTCAATTCGCATTTTGGTTCGGCAGATTTGCAAAAAAAAATCGTAGAACAGATTCCTGTGGCACGTCCGGGAAATCGGTGTATTCTGTGCGCGTGTCCCAACTACTTCCCCTCCTCAAACAACTCCCCGTACTTCAATGGCTCGCCCGTTTCCCAGGGCCGATAGGTATTGAAGAACTCGATGCGCTGGGCGATGCTGGGGTGGCTGCCGCGCCAGAGGGTGAAGAACCAGCCGGGATTGGGGTTGGCGAGGTTTTCCTGCTGCAGGGTGACGAAGCCGGTGGCGGCGGCGTGGTTGAGATGGGTGAGCTCGAGGCCGAAGCGGTCGGCTTCGTGTTCGTGGTAGCGGGTGATGCCGAAGATGGCGGGCGTGATGACGAGGGACATGGCGCTCATCATAAAGAGGATGAGGGGGAGGGAGGCGAAGTCGGAAAGTTCGGTGAAGCCCCAGCGCGCGCCGTAGCGGCGGATGAGGGCACCGGATAGGCGGTGGACGAGGTAGAAGGAGATGAAGGTCAGGACGAAGCCGAGGACGATGAAGCGGGCGACGTGGTTCATGACGAAGTGGCCCATTTCGTGGCCCATGACGAAGAGAAGCTCGTCTTCTTTGAGCTTCTCGATGGCCGTGTCCCAGAGGACGATGCGCTTGGTGTCCATGAAGCCGTTGACGTAGGCGTTGACAGCCTTGGTGTCTTCGCTCTTTTCCACTTCGAAGACGCGGGCGCCATCGATGCCGGCGCGGGCGGCGAGTGCGAGAATTTTTTCTTCCAGCGCTTTATCTTTCATGGTGTCGAATTTATTAAAGAGGGGCTCGATCCAGATGGGCGTGATAAAGACCTGGAGGATGAGCAGGGGCAGCACGAGGAGGCCGGTATAGAGCCACCAGCGGCGGGGACTTTTATTCAGGAGCAAGTAGGGTACCCATATGATGGCCACGCCTACGACGATACCCAGAAGGGTGGTGATGGCGGTGTCTTTCAGCCACTTGCCGAAAGTCTGGTTGGAGAGACCGTAGGCGTGTTCGCGGACGAACTCCACGTAGAAGGACCAGGGAAGCTGGAGCAGTCCCATGGCGAGGCTGAGGAGCGTGAAGTAGATCGCGAGGGTGAAATACCAGCGCTTGCCCCACTGGGCGGATTTGTCCCGAAGGCGCGCGGACCAGCCCGTGGCGAGGAAGAGCAGGGGGATGCCGAGGCCAAGGAGTTGGTTGACCGCCCAGACGATATTGCCGGAGCGATAACGCTGCATGGTGAGTTCGTCGGCCTGAGGCACGGGGACGGGCTCGTGGGATGGGGCGGCTGCGGTGGCCAGGGCCTCGGGGGTTGGAGGCGTTGGGACCTCCTGCGCCATGGCGAAGGTGCTGAGGCACAGCAGGGTGACGAGTATCCCGATGGCGGTAATCTTCTGCGACATTCCAGCGCTCCCGTGTGTAAACGTGTCAAAAATATACGGACCAGAATAGAGTTGAACCGCGAATGGACGCAAATTTACGCGAATAGTAAATAAAAAAGATTTAACCACAAAGAGCGCAAAGAACGCATAGGAACAGCAAATAGTTCTCCTTTGAGGTCTTTGTGTTCTTTGTGGTTAAAATCCCTTTTTCGGTCAACAGCATGCACTCAGTACACGGTGCACTTGATTGTTGGCCCGCGTCAGTCCCTGCGCGCCACCTTCAACCAACGGAAGTGATCCGCGCCCCGGTGTTCGTAGCCATCGGTGAGGCGCCGGGGATTGGATCCGTCGGGGTTCATGAGCCAGAGTTCGCGGACGCCGCCGTTCTTGACGCGCGCGAAGGCGATGACGCTACCGTCGGGCGCCCAGGCGGCCCGGTAGTCCCACGTCCCTTCTTCGGCGGGTGTCAATTCCGTAATCGCGCCGGTGTCCGGATTCAGCAGGCAGAGTTGGGAGCCGCCCGCGCTCATGTCTCTCGTCGCATTCTCCGAGAGGCGGGTATAGGTCACGGTCTGGCCGTCGGGCGACCATTCGGACATGTTGGATCCGTAGGGGGTGCCGAACCAGTGGGTCTGGCCGGGGGTGATCGCGCGATGCTCCGAGCCGTCCGCCTTTCCCACCGCAAGGGCGGCGCGGAAGTGGGCAGGGTCCTGCGCGGCGAGGCAATCGAGGTAAACGAGTCGGGTATCGTCGGGCGACCAGTGGGGCCCGAACATCAGATGCTCCGGCTGGCCCGCAACGAAAGTGCGCTTTCCGGATTCGAGGTCGAACACATTGATGGAGTACATCCCTGGATTGTAGAAATCGGGTTTGCCGCCGGTGACGTGGCAGGCGATGCGCGACTTGTCGTGGCTGAGTTCCAGCGCGTAGTGAAAGCCGCCGTTTTCGTGGGTGAGTTCGACCGCATTGGCACCATCCAGATCCTTGATAAAGATACGTTCCTCGCTACCGATATACGCGGTCTCGATAAGGCGTGTATCATCCGCAATAAGGGCGTAAGGCCGGAGCTGATCCGCCTGACGGTCTTTTTCGCAGGCGGCTTCGAGGGTGCTCGTGTGGAGATCGTAAATCCAATCCCGCGTCATGGCCTTGCCGGCGCGCACTTTGGCGACATCCAATTCTTCCGAGCTGCCGAGGAAGATGCGGCGCCCGTTGGAGAACTGCGGTCCAAAGACCCAACTGTGCTGGTTGGGCTTATCAAAAGCCGGAAACTGCTCGTCCGTGCCGTCGGGCCGGATCAACCCGATCACATGGGCGACCTTACTACCCGAAGCGCCCACGCCGTAGTAACCGATGAGGTATTCGTTTGGCTCCGCGCTGGCCCGGTGAAGTGGGAACAAGATGGCCGCCACCACCAAGGTGCAGTGAAGAAGGAATCGATGCGATTGAAAGGTGGTATCCATTGAGACCAATCTCCACGTTGACGGTTTCATGCCCCTGCACGACGCAGCCATCCGAAAAATTCGCGTTGAGCAGTAATCTGGCTTCACGATGTCTGAACGAACCAACCACGAATGGACACGAATTCACACGAATAAGAGGGAAGCTTAGTGCAGCTTGTCGCCATACTACATACCGCGACTCGTGATTGCCGGGTCAGGAACCAATATTTAGGTTGCTACAATGCTTACAAAGAGCGAAATCGTGCGTTGAATTTGTCTTTCTTATTTGTGTGGATTCGTGTCCATTCGTGGTTAAAATTCCTCGGCACTCGATGACCAACGTGCTACGGGACCGATATGGGCCATACCCGAACGATTCGATTACTCCTGCTCGCGCGGCGTGTGTGCCTTTTCACTCGAATGACCATACTCGTCGCTCTCCAGGAATTCCGGATCGTCCATGGCCACGAAATCGTTAATGGCCTTCCAATTGAATTCGCGGTCGAAGGGGTCGAAGGCCTTGACGGGATCGAAGACTTCCGCATTGACGGGCACGGCGTTATAGGGCGCGGCGTTTTCGGGTTCAAGTGTAAACGCGTCGCCCAGGTCGGATGTGAAGGCGTCGTATTGGTTGAGCGGCGGCAGGCCGAGGATGGCAAAGAAGGTTTTAATCATGCTCGCCTGGCTCGTGTGGGTGTGGGAGATGTAGTCCCGCTTCGCGTAGGGGCTGATGACCATGGCGATGGAGCGGTGAGCGTCCACGGAGTCAACGTAACCCTGGGCGTCGTCTTCGGTGACCAGGATGACCGTTTCCTTCCACCAGGGGCTGTGGCTGATGAGTTCTACGAGGCGACCGAGCGCCAGGTCGTTGTCGCTCATGTAGGAGCCCCAGAAGGGGTAGCCGTCGTCGGGTCGTTCGCCGGAGCCGTGGTCGTTGGGCAGCATGACGCTGAGGAAGCGGGGAAGGGGCTCCTTGCCGGAGGCCCACTTCTCGTTGAACTCTTCGATGAACATGTCCATACGGAACTGGTCAGGGATGTTCGTGTTGTAGGTGGCAAACTTTCGCGAGGTGCGTTCGAACAGTGACTGGGGCATGGGATAATTGATGGGGAGCTTGATGCCCGTGTACTTGTATTCCTGCTCCTCGTCACCCGGCTTGAACTCGAAGCCCAGGCCGAAGTTATAGAAGCTCATCCCGTTGCGTTCGAGATGTTCCCAAATCGCGCCGCCCTCGTTGTAATCCTCGGGATAGATGGCGCCGGAGGAGCCGATAAAGGCGAAGTCGCCCGGCCCCTCGCCTTTGGAGGATTCGCCGATTTTCGATTCCATGAATTCGTTCGGGTAGGTGCCCACGAGCCAGCGGTGGCCGTCGGTGCTGTGATCCGAATCGCAGTAGAAGTTGTCGTTGATCGCAAAGCGGCGCGCGAGGGCGATGTGGTTTGGCATGAGGACCACATCCTTCACAGTGCGCGTGCCGTCTTTATTTACCACATCGCCCGCTTTGCCGAGGCGGGCCAGTTCCGCATCACCGCGGCCCCCGGGAAGGGCGCCAAAGACTTCGTCATAGGTGCGGTTTTCCTTCGCCACGTAAATCACATGCTTGATAGGGCTGGGCCAGGCGCCGGCGGGTTCGGGAACGGGGTGATTTACCGGTCGCGCCGCGACGGGCGGGGTAAAGCGCACGTTGTTGTCGAGGACCTGCTTCGTCGATGCGACGAGGGCCTCCCGGCCTTCGGGTATCGGCATGATGTTGATATAGCCGCGCATCAGCGCGCCAATACCGGTGGGGTCGTTGGGATTGTGGTTCTTGCCGCCGCTCGGGCCGGAGCCGATGCCCTTGGCGCAGGCGACGTACAGGGTCTTTCCGTCGGGAGACACGGCGAGCTTGCTGGGGAACCAGGCGGTGGGCAGGTGTCCCAAAACCTTGCGATCAGCGAGACGCACGACGCCGATGGCGTTGATGCCGGCCTCGGCCACATAGAGCGTTTTTTGATCGGGCGAAAGGGCCACGCCGAAGGGGATCATACCGCGAAAATTGGACACCCGCTGGTCCAGAATGAGGTCGATATCCGGCTCACGTTCGCCGGTTTTCAGGTTGATGACGCTGATACTGTCGTTGCTGCCGTTGGAAATGTAGACGTGGTCCTTCGTTGCGGCCATGCTGTTCGGGCTGCTGCCGCCCACGGCCGGGAAGTCCTCCAATTCCTCCCCCACAAGGTGGCCCGTCTTGTGGCGGTTCACAATCGTCGCGGCGACGGGATTGGTGATGTCCGCGGTCCAGACGGACATGGCGCGAATGTCGTTCGGATCGCCCAGCGGGGGCGCGATGACGCCATCGATGGTGACGCCTTTTTCCGCTTCTTCAGACGGCACGCCATAGGGCGGGAAATCGAGCTTGGCGAGATTACCGTCCTTATCGCGCATGTAGGAAAACTCAAACATGCCCACATTGGCCACAAAGGCTTTTGTTCCGTCCGGAGATAGCGCGATGCCGAAGGGATACCGCCCCACCTGCACGGAGTGGACTACGGCGCGTTTTTCCACGTCAATCACCAGCATGCGGAAGAACAACTGATCCACGCCATAGAGGAACTTGCCGTCGGCGCTGAGGCGGAGGTCGCCCAGATAGCCGAGGGGGAACTCCGTGCCCTCGGAGGTGTGGGCGCAGTTGATCTCAAAGAGTTTCTCGCGATTCTCAAGCGCGAAAGCATAGACCTTCCACTCCCGTCCGCCAGCCACGTATACGGTCTTGCTGTCGGGAGAAATGGCGACCCCCATGAAGGCGGCATCCAGTACGCCGCCGTCCTTCTTGATCTCCTCGGGTATGTAAGAGATTTTCGGGGAGGCGGGATCGGTGAGATCGAGGATGGAAAGCTGGGGGCCGTCGCTGCTGACCGAGACGACCCAGCGCCCATCGGGGCTCATGGCGAGGCCGTAGGGGTGGGGGCGTACCTGATGCATCTGCCCCGCCGGGGTGATGAGGCGCCCGTTGGGAAGGATGGTTTCGCCGTTGACGTCTCGCTCCACGTAGCGCTCGCCCGCGGGAGTGGACATGATCGATAGCTTGTCGGAGGTGGCGCAGCCCGCAAAGGCGGCGGCGAGGGTCAGGGTGAGCAGCGTGCGGGGGAATGGTTTCATGTTCTGGACGTCGCTTTCATGGGTATTGAGTTGGGTCAGCTTCCAATTTCCGCGAGCTTCGCATCAAGCTTCAGCCTCATTTCGCCCAGAACACTGGCATAGGCGGGTTCAGCGGCGAGATTGAAAAACTGCCGGGGATCTTTATCGTGATCATACAACTCTTCACCGCCATCGCGATAACGCGCGTAGGACCAGCGGCTCGTGGTGAGAAGGTGGTCTTCCCTGACGCAGGAGTACACGGCATCGTGAACTTCAACGGCGGGATTGTCCAACAGGCCGGCGAGGCTCTTGCCCTGCGCGTGGGCCGGAACAGACAGACCGGCGAGCTCCGAGAGGGTCGGGTAAAGATCGATCATCTGGGCGAGGCTCCGGGAGGTGGCGGGGGCTTTGCCCGGTGCTGAAATGATCAAGGGGATGCGGGCCGATTCCTCGTGGAGGCTCATCTTCTGCCATTGTTCGTGCTCGCCCAGGTGGTAGCCGTGATCGCTCGTAAAGACCACGATAGTGTTGTCGCGCAGGCCCAGCTCGTCCAGCGCGTCGAGCAGCCGGCCCACCTGGGCATCCATAAAGGCCACGGAAGCGTAGTAGGCGCTCAGGACTTTCTGTTTTTTCTCCGCAGAATCGAGGCCGGTCGAAGCGCTGGTTTTCGTGCGGGCGTGCTTCGGCATGTCGGCCTCGTCATCGGCGACCTGCGGCGGCAAGGTCATGGCAGCCGCGGGGTAGCGGTCATGCCAGGCCGCCGGAGCGACCAGGGGAACGTGGGGACGCACAAGGCCCACAGCGAGGAAGAAGGGCCTGTCACGATGGGCGGTCATGATTTCAATGGCTTTGCGGGCGGCCTGCACATCGGGTTGCTCGGCACCGTCGGTGTCTGTTTTTACGACATAGAACGCGCCGCCGAAGCCGCCGGCGTAGTGTTGCGAAGGGTCGAGATTGAGCTGTTCATTGCTCAGGTGTTCCTTCGTGCCGCTGCTGTGCCATTCGGGCGCGGGGAAGTTGAAGCGTTCGCTCCACGACGCGAGGTGATCGGGACCGTCGACGCCCGCGGTGATATCGCCTGGTATTCTCATGTGGTAGATCTTGCTGGCACGGGCTGTGTAATAACCGCTGTCCTTGAAGTGCTGCGCCAGGGACGGGCGGGCGCCAAGGTTTGTGGAGAAATTGTCCGCTTCCTGATTGTCCATGACCCCGATTGCGGCGGGGTACATGCCGGACATCAGGGACGCCCGAGAAGGCCCGCACAGGGGATACTGGGTGTAGGCGCGCGTAAAGCGAATACCCTGGCTGGCGAGACGGTCGATCCCCGGGGTACGAGACTGAACATTGCCATAGCACGAGAGGGCCTCGGCGGTGAGGTCATCGGAGATGATGAACAACACATTCGGCGCCGCTTGCGCGCGGGAGACCGCCAGGGCGGCAATGAACAGTAGCAAGGTGAGGTTGCGGTTCATCAAAACAGGTCTTTCAGAGTGAGGCGCCGGGTTTACGCTGCACAGGTGGGCTGCCGCGATCAATTCCGAGCTTCATAGCTTAGGCGGGTGGCCGGCGGGAGTCAAGATTCCGCAGCGATACCGGCGGGGTCGAATGCGAGGTCGTTAATCTCCACCTGAAACCATTCGAAATCCCCCTCCGCCAGTTCCCAGGTTACGGTGGATTTCATCGGAATGCGCAGACCGTCAATCAGTTGGAAGCTATCTTGATCGATGCCAATCCGCCACTTCTCCAGCGTGGCTCCCTGCTCCCGGGTGAAGTAGCGGTTGGCGCGGATGAAGCGAGGATCGCCCTCCGGGCTGAACTCGAAGGTGGCGGAAACGGAGGTATCGCCCTGGACCAGGGTGGCGGTTGCTCGATTTTCATCGATGGGCGACCAGCGAATCGCGTCGGTTAGGGCCGCGGAGGGCATCCAGACAATTTCGGCCAGGAAGCGCACAAGGGCGCCCTGATCGATTTCCGGGCCCGCCGCGTCGGCGATGGTGTAACTGGAGAGAACCTTGATCAGCATGCGGCCCCGGCCCTCGCGCAGCGTGTCGCGCCCCGCGATGTGGAGTCCGGGCACGGGGTACATCCGGGCGGACCAGACAAAGGCCGGCGACGAGACGGCGATCCACTGCTCTGCCCGCACGGGCATCCAGGCGCCATCGGGGGCGGTGCGCATCCGGCCCTCCTGGCGCAGATGGGCGTTCGCGACAATGGGCTTTTCGAGGACCGACGCCCGGCGGAGCCACCGCTGAACGGGTGTCGGCAGGGGCGCCAGACGGGCCTCATCGACGATGCTTCCGGGGGAGGCCGCGCTGGTCTGTATCGACGCTACCGAAAGCCGAACTTCCCGCTCGAAGGCCCATCGCGCATATCCCAGGGCGACGGCCAGAAGTAGTATCGCATTGAGTACGGTGCCGAAGCGCGCGTCATTCCAGTGGCGAAAGAGCAGCCCTTGCGAGAGGAGGATGCCCGCGAGTCCCACGATCCACCACGCTTCGAAGCGTCCGTGGAGCAGGGCCGTGGCAAGCAGGAGCAATGCGCAAGCCAGCCAAAGCGCGCCCTCAAAGGGCGATATGGAACGGGTGATGGCGGACAGGGCGGCGGGATTGAGGGCCTTGGCGAATCCAAGGAGATGAATAAGACCATGGACCACCAGCAGGAAGAGGAGCGTTGACTTGATGAGCATTATTCGCGACCTTTTGCGTTCAGATCCCGAGGGAGAAGTATGCTCCGGTGCGACCTGCGGGCGCAAATGACGTGCGGCCCAATGGGTCCGTTGCTTTCCTTGAATTTTCGAATATTCCGGCATACCATGAAGGCAACAAACAACCTACCCTCCGGAAGTACACCATGACCACCACCTCACTCGCCCGATTCTTCGCGTGCGCGTTCTTCTGCGCCGCCGCCCACGCCCAGACCACTCTACCGACGCCCACGGTTGTTGCGGAGGAAGATGTCTACACCCTCGTCTCGCCGGGTAACGGCTCCGGGCCTTTGTGGAGTTTCGGATGCACTTCCATCGTGCGCGATGGCGCGCGCGTCATTGTGAGCCAGATGGAGACCGGCGAAGGCGTCCCGCTCCTGTGCAACACGCGCTGGAAACTGCTGGAGCGTGACAACGGCGCGTGGAAGGTATTTGCGGAAGCGCAGGGGTATCGCCAGCGCGAGCCCTGTCCCATCGGGATCACGGCGGATCGGGGTCTCTTTATTTCGGTGAATGATTCGCTGCACCCGGCCGGGGCTCAGTATCTCGATTGCGAGCCGCACCTGCTTCACTTTTCGCTGGACGATCTGGCGGCCGCGCCGGCCAAGGTCCTGCCGGTGTGGGACATCGAGAAGCCTTATTTCACCGATCACTCGTATCGCGGGTACGGCGTGGACGGCCCCGGCAACCGGCTGCTCCTGCTGAATATCGACGCGAACACGAGCATAGAACACTGGGCACTGATGGACACTGCGGGAAAGACCCTGGCGAATGGCGGGATTACGTTCCCCATTCGCTCGTGTTATCCACAAGTGGCGGTCAAGGGCACCGCTGGGCATGTGATGGCCATCGGGGATATTGTGGAGCCGGTGGAGGAGTGGCGCAACTACAAGTTCGAGCAAACGAAACAGAAGTGGGACTATGTCTTTCGAATCCTCTATTACACGACGTCGCCGGACCTGACGAGCGCGCCCTTTTCCACGCCCCTTGAAATTGCCAATGTGGACGCCACGGCGGGTCACATCAGCAACCACGATCTCTGGATCGCGCCGGACGGCAGCGCCTACATCCTCTATAGCGAACGGGAAGTGTCCAGTGCTTTGATGCGGGACAAGTTCTTCCCGGATAAGACACTTTACAACTCGCTGAAGCTGGCGATCGTGAAGGATGGCGCCATAGTGGCGCGCCATACGCTCGTGCAGGGCTCGGACACATTGGACGGCGGCCATGCGCGCTTTCACGAAGCGGCGGATGGCCGGTTGTATGCCGTGGCCTACATCGCCGGTGGCGACACGGGTAATTACCTGATGCCCATCTATCCGACACCCGCGCCGGAGTCGAGGGTCAAGATCCCGCTGGGCACGCCCTTCGGGTCATTCTTCCTCGCGGGCGTTCGCGGCGGGACCTTGCCGTCGAATACCATCGACATTTTTGGTCATGCGAAGTCCGGCGAGGTGCTTTCCTATACGCAGGTGGATCTGAAGTAGTCGTCTCAAGCGCGGGCTGCTCTTCCATTGATAGCGCCCCCCGATTCCCGCTACCATGTCAGTTCCATCGGCATGCTGCCGTTGATACGAAGGAGAGAGCACGATGAAGAGCTATTTGAGTCTTGCGCTGATTTTGTCGGCGTTTTTTGTAGCCGGGTGTGGTGGCAGTGGTGAAGGTACGCCGGAAGCGGCGGCGCCCGGGGGGGGTGCCGCCCCTGACAAGCCCGTTATCGCACTGGTGATGAAGTCGCTGGCGAACGAGTTCTTCAAGACCATGGAAGACGGCGCCAAGGCCCACCAGACGGAGAATGCCGCGAAGTATGATCTGATCACCGAGGGCATCAAAGACGAGCTCGACGTGAACCGCCAGGTGCAACTGGTGGAACAGATGGTGGCGCGGGGTGTGGATGCCATCGTGGTGGCCCCGGCGGATTCCAAGGCGCTGGTGGCGGCGTGCAAGCGGGCCCAGGATGCTGGGATTGTGGTCGTAAACATTGACAACAAACTCGACGCGGATGTGCTGAAAGACAAGGGCATGGCAGTGCCGTTCGTCGGGCCGGACAACCGCGCGGGTGCGAAAAAAGTCGGCGAGTATCTTGCGGGCAAGCTGCTGTCGGGTGACAAAGTGGCCATCATCGAGGGCGTGCCGTCGGCGTTCAATGCGATCCAGCGGAAACTCGGTTTTGAAGACGCCATGAATGCGGCGGGCATGGTCATCGCCACCAGCCAGACGGCGAACTGGGAGATGGCCCAGGCGAATCAAGTGGTCTCGGCGATGGTGACGGAGCATCCGGATCTCAAGGCGATCCTCTGTGCAAACGACAGCATGGCGCTGGGCGCCGTGTCCGCGCTGCGCTCGGCGGGCAAGCTGGAGGCCGTCAAGGTGGTGGGCTTTGACAACATTTCCGCGGCGCAGGACCTCATCAAGGAAGGTGCGTTGCTTGCGACCGCCGATCAACACGGGGACAAACTTGCCGTCTTTGGTATCGAGTATGCCCTGGAGATGATTGCGACCAAAGCGGCGCCGGCTGATCGCGAGACGCCCGTTGATCTGATTACCACGGTTCCTTGAGGGGCGGCTATCCTTGCGACATTTCCTGAACTATCTGGGCCTGGCGGCGGTGCTGGGTGTGCTGATCGCCATTTTTGGCGTGAAGTCGGAGCATTTCCTTTCGTCAGGCAATTTCATCGTGCTGGCGAATCAGATCCCCGAGGCCCTGCTCATCGCCATCGGCATGACCTTTGTCTTGATCATCGGCGGCATCGATTTGTCGGTCGGCGCCGTGCTCGCGCTGTCTGGCGCGGTGCTGGGGGTGGCGCTGGTGAACTGGGGGCTTCCGCTCTTCGTGGCCGTGCCCCTCACACTCGCGGCCGGCACGGCCTGCGGCCTTGTCAATGGATTGGTGTCGGTACGCTGGCGCCTGCCGTCGTTCATCGTGACCCTGGGCATGATGGAGCTGGCGCGGGGCGCGGCCTATCAGCTCACCGACCAGCAGACGCTCTATATCGGACAGCAGGTCGACGGTCTGCTCGATTTCAATGTCTTTGGGCTTTCCTTCATGCTCTTCATGGCGCTCGGCGTGCTGGTTGGCGCCCAGGTCTTTCTCTCCCATACGGTGTGGGGACGCGGCCTGTTCGCCCTCGGCGCGAATGAAGAGGTGGCGCGCCTGTCGGGATTGAACACAAACAAGATGAAGGTCCTCGTGTTTGGGGCGAGCGGCTTCCTGGCGGCGTTGGCTTCGGTAATCCTGTGTGCACGCCTCTCCAGCGCGGATCCCAACATGGGCACGGGTTATGAGCTCCAGGCGATCGCCGCCGCGGTGATCGGCGGAACGAGCCTCCTCGGAGGCCGCGGCTCGGCGGTGTGCAGTTTCTTCGGCGTGGCGATCATCGCGGTGCTTGAGAGCGGACTGACCCAGATTGCAGTGGAAGATCCCGTCAAGCGCATGGTGACGGGCGTGGTGATCGTACTGGCCGTGATTCTGGATTACTACCGGAGCCGGATGAAGACCGCGAAGGGTTGACAGCTTCGTCTTTTTCCCGGTTGTGCCCGGAAGTCAAAAGAAGTATACTTTTGGAAGAGCACGGATTGCGTGAGGGAAGTTACGGGCGGCAGTTTGGCCTGGTGGGCGCATCCGGGGAGACGCATGCAACCAAATGGGAGGCACCATCATGCGCGGTCAAAACAAGCAGGTCATTCAACGGGCAATAGAAGAGTATCTGGTTGGTCAGGGGGAAGAGGTATTCCGGGAGTTGTACGCGCCGGATTGTCTGGCCGCCGGGCCTGACGCGGGGGAAAATGCCTATGGACTCGCAAAGCGACTCGATTGCGCGTCACTTCGAGACCAGAGTCTGATCTATAAGTCCACCTTTCCGGATATGGTGTTTCAGGTGGATGAGATCATTGAAGAGGGCGAACGCGTGGCGGCGCGGTGGACGGTACGCGGGGGGGATTGCGGAAACAGCGAGGCGCGTCGCCTGCGCGAGCTGTTCGACTTGCCGTCGGAGGAGTTCTCGGTCAGCGGCGTGGCCTTCTGTCGTGTCCAGGATGGAAAGATCGTCGAAATCTGGCAGCTTTCCGACATGTTGACGCTCGCGCGCTGTTTGAAGCTGGATCGGCTGGCCCGTACGGGCACGGATTGATTACTAGTAGTATTCGTATTTTGAGGCTGTGAAACGTGCCCTTAAGCACTGTTTCACGGCCTTTTCCATTTTGCGCTTGCATCTGGACTGGGTTCGTGGTATACATATGATAACATACATAGGAAATCCTATGTATTGAGATCGATGTATAGGAGCTTCCGATGCCTTCAAATGCCGCCGCCGCCCGCGATGCCCTTACCGGCCTGCCGGGGCGCTCCGTCTTCGAGGCGGATTTCGCGGCGCGGATCGGCAGAAAATCAAAACAGCCCGCCGTGATTTCGCTGGCCGTGGTGGATATTGATCTCTTTGGCGCCATCAACGAGGTCCATGGCCGGGAAACCGGCGATGGTGTACTCTGTGATCTGGTGGCGGCGCTCACGGCTTGTCTGGCGGGCGAAGAGGCACTTTATCGTTTTGGCGGCGACGCGCTGGCGGTGATGCTGCCTGGGGTGGAGAAGGAGCAGGCCTTTTTGCGCATGGAAGCCTTTCGCAGTGGCTATGCGGGCGAGAGGACCCTTGCCTCGGGTCAGGTGGTGCCGGTGAGCATCAGTATGGGCCTGGCGGCCTATTCGGATGATGGCGTGAAGGCGCAGGACGTGGTGCACAAGGCCAACGAGGCGCTCTACCGCGCAAAAGTGGGCGGTCGCGATCGGATCTGTCTGGCGCGGGAGGAGAAGATGGTGACGAAGACGAGCCATTACATGCAGGGCCAGTTGCTCGGCCTGCGTCGGCTGGCGGAGCGGGAGAAGATCGGCGAGGCGCTGTTGCTGCGCGAAGCGCTGAACGATTTGCTGCGGAAATATAACGCATAGACAAGGAAGAGACGATGGCTGAGAAAACACGCTGCGGATGGGCCAAGGGCGAGCTGGACGTTCTCTACCACGACACGGAGTGGGGCGTTCCGGTGCACGACGACCGGGTACTGTTTGAATTTCTCACGCTGGAAGGCGCGCAGGCGGGTTTGAGCTGGAGCACGATCCTGAAGAAACGGGAGGGCTATCGAAAGGCTTTTGCCGACTGGGACGTGGCGAAGATTGCGAAGTTTACGGAGAAGGAGGAGCAGGTGCTGCGCGGCAACGCGGAAATCGTGCGGAACAAGTTGAAAATTTCCTCCACGGTGACCAACGCCCGGGCATTCCTGAAAGTCCAGAAG
The DNA here is from genome assembly GCA_016791475.1 of Candidatus Hydrogenedentota bacterium. Taxonomy (NCBI): domain Bacteria; kingdom Pseudomonadati; phylum Candidatus Hydrogenedentota; species Candidatus Hydrogenedentota bacterium. The sequence goes on along the minus strand of JAEUWI010000018.1, from coordinate 41,360 downwards.
GAATTTGGCAGCTTTGACAAGTACATCTGGCAATTTGTGCAGGGTAAGCCCATTGTGAACCAGTGGAATTCCCTGAAGGACCTGCCCGCGAGTTCGCCGGTGTCCGATGCCATGAGCAAGGACCTGAAGCGACGCGGTTTTCGCTTCATTGGCACGACGATCTGCTACGCCTTCATGCAGGCGGTGGGGATGGTAAATGACCACACGAAGGATTGCTTTCGTTATCGAGAATTGACCGGACCAAAGCGCTAGCCACCAGGGAGCGCGTGCTTCAGTGAAAAATGGGTCCTATGGGACAAACGGGACGACCCATACGACCCATACGATCCATACGATCCATAAGACCCATAAGACCCATAAGACCCATAAGACCCATAAGACCCATAAGACCCATAAGACCCATAAATCACTAAGTCGCCGCGGGCGACCACAAAACACAAGCGACGCGAGGTAAGAAAACAATGGCCAGGAATATCTACGAAAAAATTTGGGATGCCCACGTGGTGGCGGAGCCGGAAGGCCAGGACACCATCTTGTACATCGACCGGCACTACGTGCACGAGGTCACTTCCCCCCAGGCCTTCGAGGGCCTGCGCTTGAACGGGCGCACCGTGCGCCGGCCCGGGCTGACTTTTGCCACGATGGACCACAACATCCCCACAACGGATCGCTCGATCCCGATTGCGGATCCGCTCTCCAAGCAGCAGGTGGAAACCTTAAAGGCGAACTGTGCGGAGACGGGCATCGTGTGCTTCGACATGCATGATCGCCGCAACGGCATCGTCCACGTCATCGGGCCGGAGCAGGGTCTCACCCAGCCGGGCATGACCATTGTGTGCGGCGACTCCCACACCTCGACCCACGGCGCCTTCGGCGCGTTGGCCCACGGCATCGGCACTTCAGAAGTGGAGCATGTCCTTGCCACGCAGACCTTGTTGCAGAAGAAGTCGAAGACCATGGAAGTGCGTGTCAGCGGAGTGCTTCCGGTGGGTGTGACGGCGAAAGACATCACCCTCGCGGTCATCGGCAAGATCGGCACGGCGGGCGGCACGGGCTACGTCATCGAATACACCGGCGACGCCATCCGCGCGTTGAGCATGGAAGGCCGCATGACGGTGTGCAACATGAGTATCGAGGCCGGCGCGCGCGCGGGCCTGATCTCGCCCGACGAGAAGACGGTGGCTTACCTCAAGGGCCGTCCCTACATCCCGACGGACCGCAACTGGGACGACATGGTGACGGAGTGGCGGAGCTGGGCTTCCGATGAAGGCTGCACCTACGACGTGGTGGTCGAGCTCAACGCGGCGGATATCGAGCCGCAGGTTACCTGGGGTACCTCGCCCGGCATGGTTAGTGGCGTGAGCGCGAAGACCCCGGTGCTTTCGGAGCTGGAAGGCAATGAACGCCTCGCCGCTGCGAGCGCGCTCAAATACATGGACCTCGGCGAGGGCGTGCCCCTGACCCAGATCAAAATCAACAAGATGTTCCTCGGCTCCTGCACGAACGGACGTTTGGAAGATCTCCGCGCCGCTGCGACTGTGGTAAAGGGTTATAAGGTCAACCCCAGCATCGACCAGGCCCTCGTGGTGCCGGGCTCCTATGAAGTGAAGAAGGCCGCCGAAGCGGAAGGGCTTGACAAGATCTTCAAGGAAGCGGGCTTTGAGTGGCGCGAGCCGGGCTGCTCGATGTGCCTCGCGATGAACGACGACATATTGCAGCCGGGCGATCGCTGCGCGTCCACGTCCAACCGGAATTTCGAAGGCCGACAGGGCAAGGGCGGACGTACCCACCTGGTCAGTCCGGCGATGGCGGTTGCGGCGGCGATTGAAGGGCACTTTGTCGACATTCGCGAATGGAAGTTTAACTGAGCGCGGACCAGTCCGCTGGAGTTTGAATCATGCAGAAATTCGTTACCTTGAAAGGTGTCGTGGCGCCCTTGGAAGCGCTCAACGTGGATACCGACCAGATCATTCCCAAGCAGTTCCTCAAGCGCATCGAGCGCAGCGGCTACGAGAGCATGTTGTTCTACGACTGGCGCTATCTTGCGGACGGCACCACGCCGAATCCCGAGTTTGAGATGAACGCACCGCGCTACACCGGGGCGAGCATCCTCCTGACCAAGGACAACTTCGGCTGCGGCTCCTCGCGCGAACACGCACCCTGGGCCCTCGACAACTACGGCATCCGTTGTATCATCGCGCCGTCCTTCGCCGACATCTTCTACAACAACTGCTTCAACAATGGCATGTTGCCCATCGTGCTCCCGACGGACGTGGTCGATGGCCTCTTCCCCGAAGTCCGCGCGCTGGATGGCTACAGCCTCGAAATCGATCTGCCGAGCCAGACCATCACGAAGCCCAATGGCGAGAAACTGAGCTTTGAGTTGAACGCCTTTCTGAAGGAGCGCTTGCTCAACGGCTGGGACCAGATCGGCCTCACGCTGTTGCACGATGAGGCCATCAGCGCCTATGAGAAGAAGCGCGGAATCGCATAATTTTTCTGGTAATTCAGTAGCGAGGTCCTGTGTCGGCTTTGGCACAGGGCCTCGCTTTTTTTGTATCCTCGTTCGCGAAGGAGTACGCCCGAGTGAACAGCGACGTACAGAAGCGAAGCGAAGTTGAAGTCCTTAGGAAGCGGGACTGGGCCGCGGCAATGGATTTGGCGCGGACAATAGAAACGCCATGGTACCGGTGTCAAGCGCTCGCATACCTGGCGAAAAGCACGGAAGACCAGAGCGAGAAAGATTCAGCGCTGCGTGAGGCATTTAATGTTGCGCTTTCCCATGAGGAGCCCAACCGGATTGTCTCCGTCTCCGCGTGGCCGCTTCGCGCACTGGTGGAGTCTGGACAAGCCGAGCACACCGCCGCCGAAGTCGAACGTCTTCTGAGTATCATCGCGACAGAGCCCAGTCCCGTACGCCGCGCCGATGCGTTGGAGTTGATGATGGGGGCCGTTGTGGCCGCGCCACGAGCAATCTTTGCCCGAGTGTTCCAGGCTTTTCTATCGGCTTGTCTTTCGCCTCTGTCCGGCGGTCGCCGTAACCGTCGGGGCCAGAGCCAGCTTTATGGCGCATTGCGTATCATCGCGGTTGTCGACTTTCCACTCGCCCGTGAGGTCGGTGGTCACATCACGGGACCTGAACTTTCCGAGCGTGTTCGCTCGCTATTTGAGATGTGGGAAGGGGACCCGCCGACGAGGGAAAACATCTATCCCCGTCTTTGATTCAGGGCCCGCGCGAGACAGCTATTTCCCGTGGCGGTAGAAATGATCCGGCTGTTCTTCCTTCGGCAGCAGGCGTTCGCGGGCGAACTGGGCGTGGCGCGTTTTCGGGGCGCGCTTGAGGATCTGGCGCAGGAGGTTGTGGCCCGCCTTCTGATCACCCAGATTCACTTCGAGTAACTCGGCCAGATGAAAGGACGCGCGGGCCCAGACGGCGTCGTCCTTGCCGAATTTCCCGCTGATCTCGCGGTAGGTGTCGGCGGCGTCGTAGTAGCGCTGCTCCCTGGTCTGGAGCCGGCCGATTTCAAAGAGGGCATGGGGGATCGTTGGCGCTTCGTTGAAATAGCGACGGTATTGGGTAATCGCGCCATCCACGTCGCCGCCGCGCTCCAGCGCCTTGGCCTTGCTGAAGTCGGTGTCGACGGAGGCGCCCGTGTCCAGGCCGAAGATGGCCTCCACGCCGCCTGTGGACGCCGCTTCAAGAAAAAAGCGCGCATAGATGATGGCGGGGATAAAACCGAGCACAAAGTTGATGTTGAGGAAACTGCTCGTGGCCATGAGGTCCCCGCGCGCGGAGATGGCGAGGGGCGCCGCGCCGAGGACATGAATCAACAGGGCGAGGCCAACCACGAGAAGGCCCGTGGCAAAACCCCGGCGCATGCGGCCCTCAAGACGCCGCCGGAGTACTTCACCGACTATCGCAAGGGCGGTGTCGGTGAGTAGAAGTATGAGTATGGGCAGGCTCAGGGGCAATTCCTTGGTTGATGATTCGGACGAATCAACCCTATGATCGGCATCGACAATGCGGATTTTTCACTTCAAATCGGGGCCGCTTCACCCACAAGCGCCCCCGCTTCGCTCCTCTGCTTGAAGGTGGCACCCGGAATGAACTCAATCGGGTTACGCCGCTATCAGCCTTTGATTGCACGCTTCAACAGATTTTCCATGATCCGCTGCACGCGCTCGTCCGGGCCATGGGGCCTGCTCCAGTGCGACCAGGGCAGGGTGTGTCCGGGGGGCGAGCTGAGGGCCTGCGACCAGAAGATCGTGGAGGCGTTGAACACGTAGTTGTCTCGGGGGCCGGGGTAGATGGTGGCGGCCCACTGCTGGGGCGTTTCGCCGCTGACAAAAGCCGTGCCACCCGCGACGACTTCCAATCCGGGAATGTCGGCGGGCATGCCGTGGTATTCCCACCCGATGAGGCCGGGGATGCGGTCGCCCTTCTTCACGCCGGTGCCTTCAAAAATCCAGTGTTCCGGCTTTTCGATGATCCAGTCGCCGCCGCCGTTGACCGGCTCCACATTGCGGGCGCCCATAAGCAGGCCCTCGTCGGGACCGTGCTCGGGGAAGGGGCCGTGGTCGCGCTGGCGTCCGGTGGCGTAATAGTTTTCCCCGCCATAGGGCCCCCCGCGGAAGATGATGCGGTTGGGTCGTCCGTCGCCGCTGTCGCGAAAGGGTGTTACCCAGCAGACGGCATTGCCCGAGAGAAAGAGGAGATTCACGCCCTCATCGCGCATCTTCACCACGCTGTTGAACTGGCGGATGTCCCAGTATTCGTCGTGGCCCACGCTGAGGAAGGACTTGCACTTCAGACCCCGATCGGGCGTGAGCATGTCGCTGTTCGAGCAATAGGCAACGTCGTAACCCTGCTGTTCCAGCCAGTAGGCCAGGGGAAACTCAAAGGGAAGGTACTCGCCCGAACCCATCGTCAGGGGATCGTTCACGATGGCGTTGAACTGGGATTCGCGGCCGTAGGGCCGGTCAAAGCTCACGTCGGCCCAGGGACCCTGTCCCCCCTTGGGGTGGGTGTAGATGGAGTAGTTGCTCGGCCAGCGGTTGTAAGCCTGCCAGGTGTTGTCGGAAACCTGAAAGAGAATATCCGCAGGGCGATTGTCCCGCACGATGAAGACGACATAACTCTGCCAGTAGGGCAGGTCATCGCTGCCGGGCAAGGTGGTGAGGCGGCCCAGGTAGACGCCGCTGAGCCAGTCCTGGGGAATGGTCAATTGCGTGGTGCTGGTCCACTGGCACTCGTGGAGATTCTTTTCGCCCTTTACGGGGTCCGGCTGCAAGACGCCCTCAAAGGGCCCCAATTCCTTAACAAGCCGTGCGCCCCGACCGCCGTAGTAGCCCGTGCGGAAGATCTCAAGTTTGAAAGGCTGGGGGGGATTGGTGGAGACCATGATGTCGAGGGTGTCGCCTGCTTCCAGGCTCTGCTTGGAGCAATACCCTTCAATCCAGGGCGAACGGAAGCCGCCGTCATCCGCGCGCACGCGCGTGAGCTGCCAGTCCGTCGCACCGGGCAGGGCGTTCTCGGTCTCTATCAAGTTCGGGGCCTCGCTCTTGCCTGGGGCCGCGCCCGCGGCCACCCGGGGCAGCAGGGGGGAAAAGGCGAATCCCGCCAGGGAAGAGAGAAAGTGGAATCGGGTGAATTTCATGGTCGAGTCTCGCATGGGCGTTGGGGTGACAAAATCATGCCACGACTCTAACGTTTATGAGGTGGAAAAAGCGAATGGGGATTGGGACGTTGCGGCGGCTGACAATGACCGCCAATCTGATGCGACGTGGAGTTGACAGGAAACTAAGGGGCGCGTCAACGTGGGTTGGGCTTCCAGCCTGACCTCACCATTGCCGCGTACCATTTGAGCTACCTGCTACTTGCGACCCTGGGCAAAAAAGATAGGCGAAAGGCGCTCTCGTTCGCAGTAGATTCCAGGTCAGGCTGGAAGCCCAACCCACGTTGGCGGGCAATGTTGGTTCAGTTTGCTGGAAGCTATTGACAGACGTCGAACCACTGTGGGATGCTGAAATACGCGGGGTAAGAACTATAGGAGCGAGCAGCCGTGGCAACGCAACAACTAGAATTATCTGAGCACGATTCCGAGTTCGTGCGCCGATGTGTGTCGGAAGGACGCTATAAAGACGCGAACGAGGTCGTCGAGGCTGGGTTGCGTCTCTTGGAGCAGCGGGAGGAGGAAGAGCGCCTTGCACTGGAACGTCTCCGGGCGGAGGTGAAGAAGGGGATGGATGATCTGGAGGCCGGGCGATATGTGGAGATTAATCGGCCCGAGGAGATGAGTTTAGTCTTCGACGAGGTAAAGCGCCGCGTAGCGGCCAGAGCGGTTGGGGCGGCGCTCGATGTCCAAGCGCCTCAGGTTTAGTGACGCGGCGCTGGAGGATCTGGCCGATATCCGCCAGTATACCGTGGCGTTCTTCGGCGCGCGTCAGGCGGAACGATACGAAGTGCTTCTTGGGCAGGCCTTCGCGGATATTGAAGAGGATCCGAACCGTCCTTACAGCAAGGCACGCCCTGACTTGGGTGACGGCTTTCGCAGCTACCGGGTAGAGTTAAGTCGGAACCGTAGCGGTTCCGGCGTGAAGAGTTCCCCGCACGTTGTCATATACGTGGAGCTCATGGAGCATGGCATTGGCGTCAGCCGAGTGTTGCATGACTCCATGGTCATGGAACGGCATATCCCACCGGAGCATCGTGATGGGCCGGAGGCCTTCGGGCACGATGAGGCGGAATAAGGGGATATCCGGTGAGTTGAAGCAAGCAGTGAAGTTCAATTGATTGTAGACATCTCCGCCTTGGTCATCGATTTGAAGCACTCGAGCTTTTCGACGAATTCCGCCATCGTGTCGGGAGCTGAGTCGGGGAGTGGCTGAAACAGGGCCAGGGCGTCGTCGTTATCTGCATGGATGACATAGATCTGCGCCAGGAGCTTGCGCGCGTGAGTGGCATCAGAGCTTTCATGAAGAAAGGCAACAAGGGTGTTGATTGCGGTGACGGTATCTCCATGGGCGAGTAGTCTCAGTGCTTTCCGATTGGTGCGGAGCTCATTTGGACATGGTTGAGGCTTTGAATCAACTCGGGGCCTTCGGATGAGATTGAACATGCCGATCGCGAAAACCGGGGCGAAACAAAAACAGAAGATGGCGAGTTTTGGGGCACGGTGTTGGATGAATAATCCCTGCATAACAGGAACCAAGGGGCTGAGAAGCATCAACAAGTAGCCGAGCACCTGATCAAATTGTTGCGAGAATGGCACGGAATAGCCACGTTCTGAAAAAAAGTGAACCGAGGAGCCAAATTCGTACTGGTGGTATTGTAGTTCGAAAGGACGGAAGTGTTCAGTTATGGACGCCAGTGAAGGGTTCTGTGCTCGGTCGTCTTTGATAGTCAAGCTGAAGACGCCGTCTTCGGTGTTGAATCGGAACTCAATGGCTGAGGTTGGGAAGCAGTGAACCAGGCACCATAGTCCAGTGGCAACCGTGGAGAACTCGATCAGAAAAAGTAGTGCGGGGGAACCGATGTCCAACCCGAAACGGGCGGACAGAGGGCCGAAGGAGACGAGAGTGAATAGCGCCGCAGTGAGTCCGTACCACAACATCTGAAAGTGGTAAGAAGGGCGAAGCTCCCGGGTGGCCCCCGTCATGGAAAAGCAACAAGTGACCAGTCGATATTTTCGGGCATAGTGGACCACGAGTGCGTTGCCGCGAAGCTCCAGCATGGCTGCGCCGGGGGCTCGGGAGCCGCCAGCACTTAGAACTTGAACTTCCGTCGTCAGAGTACGTTCTGTCATAAGGATGCCCCACAAACATTTTTATCGACGAATAGCTCACTCGTGTTAGTTTTAATCTGCCTGTCGGCGACGGGGACGTTGCCGACAGGCTGAATTTAGTTCGAGGTATGCCCCCTACAACACCCAGGGCTTCCGATACTCCGGATACAGCATTTTGCTCGCATCGGCATCGCCGATGATCCGCTCCGTATCCGGGTTCCACTGGATCTTTCGGCCGCTGTAGATAGCCACGTTGCACAGGTGGCCGACGGTGGCGGATCGGTGGGCGGTTTCGGCCGGGGTGATGGTCTCCTGCCGCGTGCGGATGCAGTCGAGGAAGTTGGCGATGTGGTTTCGGCTTTCGTAGAGGTGGACTTCGTTGTCGCCGATTTTCTGATCGACCAGGGCGGGATTGCTGGCGGTGGTCTCGCCGCGGGTGACGAAGATCCAGCCGTTGTCACCGATCCACTTTGTGCCGCCGGGGTGTTTGCTGCTGATGTTCATTTCCACGCCGTTGGCGTAGATCGCGGTGCAGTCGTACTCCGTCGGCGCGTTCCACAGGCTCTTCTTGTCGGGGATGATGCCCGTGCCCTCGACACTGATGGGGCCGGTGTGATCGCAGTTCATGCCCCAATGGGCGATGTCCACGTGATGTCCGCACCAGTCCATGATCCGCCCGCCGCCGTAGGCCATGATCCACCGCCAGTTTTTGTGGGTGCGTGCAGGGCAATAGGGCGCGACCTGCGCCGGCCCGAGCCAGCGGTCGTAGTCGAAGTAGTCGGGCGGCTGGACAAAGGCGGTCTGGTCGCCCGTCTTGGCGTAATCGGTGTAACCGTCGTAGAGGCCCACTTCGACGCGGGTCACCTTGCCGATGTAGCCGTTGCGCACGAGTTCGCAGGCGTGGCGGAAGTTCTCCACGGAGCGCTGCCAGCTTCCGGTCTGCCAGATGCAGTTGTTCTTCTCGACGGCGTCCACCATGGCGCGGCCTTCGGCCCAGGTGTGGGAGAGGGGCTTCTCTCCATAGATGTCGAAGCCCTTCTTCGCCGCGGCGATGGCGGGGATGGCGTGCCAGTGATCCGGCAGCGCGATACTGACGGCGTCTATATCCTCTTGCTCGTAGAGCTCTTCAAAATTCTTGTACGCCTTGCAGTCCTGGCTGCCGTAGGCCGTGTTCACCATGTTCTGCGCGGCAAGGAGGTGCTGCCGGTCCACATCGCAGACGGCAATCACGCGGCAATTGTTGTTGCCCAGAAAGCCTTCCATGTTGCTCGTGCCCTGCCAGCCCACGCCCACGGCGACGACATTGATCTTGTCATTGGCCCCGGGTCGTCCCCGTCCCGTGGTGGTACAGGCGGGGAGGAAGAGGGGGGCGGCGGTGGCTGCCGCCGCGCCTTTGAGAAAGTGGCGGCGTGAAATCGTTTTCTTCGCGGTCATGGGTTCGGCCTCACAGGTTCCCGGTTGTCAAAAGGGGTGGGTGGTCTGAAGGGCAGTGTAGCGGTCCCACGGGGACTTTTCAAGGCGCGGGGCCGGTCCCTAATTCGACTGGGTGGAGACGGCGGCGGCGCTGTCGAGGTGGGCGAGCTTGGCCGCCATGGCCGTTGCAATGTCCTCGGCCCGTTTCTTGGCGAGCGAGGCCCTGGGACCCTCGAAGCGGCTGTCGATCGTGCCTGAAAACAGCGCGAGCCACCGTTCGAAGTGGTGGGGCTCCATCGGGCTCTTCTGGTGCAGCAGGATATGGGGCATGAAGGCGTTTTCCCGATAACTCGGCATTCCCAGGATGATGGCGCACCAGAACCGGTAGAGCCGGGGCAGGTGCTCCTCGAGATTAATCTGGATCACTTCCGTGAAGAAGTGGCCAATGATGGAATCGGTGATCGCTATCGCGTAAAAGGAGTCCACGATATGGATAATGTCTTCCGGCGACTCGATATCGCGGCGGGCGGGTTGGGCGCTGTCCTGCAATGGGGTCATAGATTCCGGCTCCATTTAAGATGTATATATTATATATCTTATTCCCCCATTGCGCAAGCCCTGGCGTTGTCAGAGGTAACCATTGGCTTCCAGCCGCTGCAAATCCGCCTCGGAAAGGTCCTTCGCGGTGGACTGGTTGCGGGGCGTCTGCTCGTGCCAGGCGTTGAGTTGCTGGAGCAGGGCGTCGCGCTTTTCGGGGAAGTCGGCTGCAAGGTTGCGCTCTTCCCCGGGATCCTCCGCGAGGTTGTACAGCTCGATTTGGCCATCTCCATTGGCGATGAGCTTCCAGCCGCTCAGGATGATGCTTTGGCGTTGGGGCGGGCGCGTGGCGAGGGTTTCGCGTACCTTTTCGTCCCTCGGAACCTCACCGCCATACGTTTCAACAATTCGCGGCGTATCGCTTTCGGGCGGATGCCGACGCAGGTCCACGCCTATCATGCTGGCGGGCGGCGCTATGCCTGCGAAATTGAGGAGGGTGGGGGCGATATCGACACCGCGAACGGGGGCCTTGCTGCGACCCGCCTCGATGCCGGGTCCGTGAATAAGGAGGGGAACGTGCATCGTGGTCTGGTAGAGATACCGCGAGTGACCCCATTCTCCGTGCTCCCCCAGTCCCTCGCCGTGGTCCGCCGTAAAGACGATGTAGGTATCCTCCTTTGGCAGGGCATCGAGGAGACGCTGGATCTGCTGGTCTACAAAGGCCACTTCGGTCTGATAGCGCTCCTCCGGCGGATCGACGCGTTTCTTCCCGTCGTTTTGGCCGAGCTGATCGGCGAAGCCACGCTTGCTTAGATAAGGCGCATGTGGATCCATGTAGTGGACCCAGAAAAACATCGGCCTGGCGGAATCCCGTGCGGCCAGCCAGGCCAAGGCCCGGTTGGTGACGACATCCGCCGTCATTTCGTGGCGCTCCTTGCCAAAGCGACCCGTGCCGAAATCGGCGTCGTAGTGCGCGAAGCCCTGTTGCAGATTGGACAGCTTGGGCTTGAGATTCCAATTGCTGACAATCGCGGCCGTCTCATAGCCCGCCGTGGCGAAGATCATGGCGGTCGTGGGCGTACCGTCGGGCATGGGAACCCCGTTGCGAATCGCGCCCGTGACGCGGGGCAGGCGGGAGGCGTGCATGGCGATGAGGGATGGCCCAGTCTGGGGCTGTTCGCAGAGCATGTCTTCAAAGAGGAGGGACTTCGCCGCGAGACGATCCAGGTTGGGCGTTGTGTTGCGCTCGAAACCGTAGGCACCGAGGTGATCGGCGCGGAGCGTGTCCACGGTGATCAGGACCACATTGGGGGCCGCGAGGCTGCTGAGCAGCAGGGGAAGTACTATGAGGTTCATGGCACACACCAATGGGTCGTATGGGTCGTATGGGTCGTATGGCGCCAGTTTTTCACAGGACCCCAAAGACCCATTTCGACTACCTGGTCAACGTTTGTACTATTCCCACTCGATCGTGCCCGGGGGCTTGGAGGTCACATCGTAGAGCACGCGATTGATGTGCTTCACCTCGTTGCAGATCCGATTGCTGGCGCGCTGGAGCACTTCGGGGGGAAAGCGGAACCAGTCGGCGGTCATGGCGTCTTCCGAGGTGACAGCGCGAAGGCTGCACACTTCTTCATAGGTGCGTTCGTCGCCCTGCACGCCCACGCTGCGGACGGGCAGCAGGCACACCAGAGCTTGCCAGATGGCGTCGTAAATCCCCGCCTTGCGGATTTCGTCGATAAAGATGGCGTCGGCCTCGCGGAGTGTGGCAAGGCGCTCGCGGGTGATGGCGCCGATGCAGCGCACCCCCAGGCCGGGGCCGGGGAAGGGATGTCGACCGACAATTTCTTCGGGGAGGCCCAACTCACGGCCCAGTTCGCGCACTTCGTCCTTAAAGAGTTCGCGCAGGGGCTCGAGGAGCTGCATGTTCATCTTTTCGGGGAGACCGCCCACGTTATGGTGGCTCTTGATGGTGACGGAGGGGCCACCGGTCGCGGAGACGGACTCAATCACGTCGGGGTAGAGTGTCCCCTGGGCGAGGAAGTCCATGTGCCCCGCCCGCGTGGCCTCTTCCTCGAATACTTCCACGAACAGGTTGCCGATGATCTTGCGTTTGCGCTCGGGATCCTCGATGCCGGCGAGGGCGTCGATGAAGCGATCCGACGCGTCCGCGTAGACCAGATTGATGTGGAAGTTATCGCGGAAAACGTGCTGCACCATCTCGGCCTCGCCCTTGCGGAGGAGACCGTTGTTTACAAAGACACAAGTGAGGTTGTCGCCGATGGCCTTGTGAATGAGGGCGGCGGCCACGCTCGAGTCCACACCGCCGCTGAGGCCGCAGAGAACCTTGCGATCGCCGACCTGCTCGCGGATTTGCTCGAGTGCGAGATCGACGAATGAGCCCATATCCCAGCTTGCGCCGCATCCGCAGATGTTGTGCACGAAGTTCGAGAGCATCTGGGCGCCCTGGGGCGTGTGCACGACCTCCGGGTGGAACTGGACGCCGTAGCGCTTGTTCTCCACATCGGCGATGGCGGCATAGGGTGAATTCTCGGTGCGGCCAATCGTCTTGAAGGAATCCGGCAACTGGGTGATCTTGTCCCCGTGGCTCATCCACACCTGGGTATGGTTATTGATATTGGCCAGGAAGCCCGTGGCGTCGTCGTGGTTCAGGTGGGCGATGCCGTATTCACGTTCGTTGGCCCGCTCCACTTTGCCGCCGAGCATATCGGCGAGTAACTGCACGCCATAGCAAATGCCCAGGATGGGTACACCGAGATCGAACACACCGGGGTCGGGCTTGGGCGCGCCGGGGGCGTGGACGCTGGCGGGACCGCCGCTGAAGATGATGCCGGCGGGATCCGCAGCCTTGATATCGGCCAGCGGCATGTTGAAGGGCATGATCAGGCTGTAAACGTTGGCCTCGCGGACGCGCCGCGCGATGAGTTTGCTGTACTGCGCGCCAAAGTCGAGCACGACGATGGGCTTTCCGATTCCCTGCATGGCTAATTCCTTATCCGGCGCATTCGCGCGCCGATCAGCGGGAGACCTGATAGTTGGGGGCGTCTTCCGTGATCGTGACGTCGTGGGGGTGGCTTTCGCGCAGGCCCGCCGAGGTGATTTCGATAAAGGTGGTGTTGGTCTGCATGGCGGCGATATCGACGCAGCCGCAGTAACCCATGGAGGCGCGGAGGCCACCGACGAGCTGGTGCACGTAGTCGGCCAAGGCGCCGCGATAGGGGACGCGGGCTTCGATGCCCTCGGGCACAAGCTTCTGGGGCTCGGCGTCAAACTGCATGTAGCGGGTCTTGCTGCCTTTCTGCATGGCCTTGATCGAACCCATGCCGCGTACCACCTTGAAGGTGCGGCCCTCGAAAAGCAGCGTTTCCCCGGGACTTTCCTCGGTGCCCGCGAAGAGCCCGCCAATCATGGCGGTGTCGGCACCGCCGGCGATGGCCTTGGCGATGTCGCCACTGTACTTGATGCCGCCGTCGGCAATCACCGGTATGCCCGCTTCGCGACAGACATCGGCCACATCCATGATGGCCGTGAGCTGGGGCACGCCCACCCCCGCGACGACGCGGGTGGTGCAGATGGAGCCGGGGCCCACACCCACTTTAACGGCGTCGGCGCCCGCGGAGATGAGATCGCGGGCGGCTTCCGCCGTAACGATATTGCCCGCGATGAAATCGGTGTCGGGAAAGGTGTTCTTCATCATGCTGACGGTCTTCAACACCATTTCGGAATGGCCATGGGCACTGTCGATGACCAGCACGTCCACCCCCACGTCGATCAGGGCCTGGGCGCGATCTTTCTCGCCGGGGCCCACGCCCAGCGCCGCGCCCACGCGGAGGCGGCCAACGGCGTCGGTGCAGCGGTTCGGGAAGTCCTTGGCCTTCTTGATGTCCTTGATGGTCAGGAGGCCCTTGAGCTTGCCGTCGGCGTCCACGATGGGCAGCTTCTCGATACGGTGCTTGTGGAGAAGCTGAATCGCCTCTTCATGGCTTGCGCCGGGCGCCAGGGTTACCAGCTTGTCCTTGGGCGTCATGGAACTCGAAATGGGCCGGGAATAATCCTGCTCGAAGCGGAGATCGCGGTTGGTCAGGATACCCACCAGGTGGCCGAAACCGTCCGTGATGGGCACGCCGGAGATGTGGTAGCGCGCCATGAGATTCTCGGCGTCCTGGAGCTTGTCATCGGGCTTCAGGGTGAAGGGATCGGTAATGGTGCCCGACTGCGATCGCTTGACCTTGTCCACTTCCTCGGCGTGATCGTCTATGCTGAGATTCTTGTGGATAATCCCTATTCCGCCTTCCTGGGCGATGGCGATGGCCAGGCGCGCCTCGGTGACGGTGTCCATCGCGGCGGACATGAGGGGAATATTGAGCGAAATCTTGCGCGTGAGCCGGGTCTGAAGCTTGACGTCGCGTGGAAGGACATTGGAGCGGGCCGGCCGCAGGAGAACATCGTCGAAGGAAAGGCCTTTGGATATACGAGGATGGTTGCTCATGGTGACTTCCAGGGGGTTGTTGCATGCCGTCATGCCCCAGCCCGAAGCCAATGGGTGCTCCGGGTGCAATATTATAGGTATTCTGAGTTGCCCGTTCAAATTTCGGGAGTTTCGCGGGACTTCGGGTGCACGGCGGGACCGCCGTGGCGCCGGGAGCGCCCGGCCGAGGTTCGGCCCCCACCCGGTTTAAAGGCCCGACGCTATTCTGATATACTTCACCGGTTTACATGGATGCAGTTGCCCGGGCCCTGGCTGCCCGCGCCCGGGCCGCGCGTTTGCCGCCTTGCACGAAGCCAAGCAAAACCCTCGGATAGATTCACAATGGAAAAACTGTACGTTTCCAGAGATGGTCTGGAAAAGCTGAAACAGGAACTGAAGGAGATGAACACGCGCCGCATGACGGTGGCCAATGCCATCGAGCACGCGCGTTCGCTGGGGGACTTGAAGGAAAACGCCGAATACCACTCCGCCAAGGAGGAGCAGGCCATGCTCCACGCCAAAATCAAGGATGTGGAAGACAAGATCGCCCGCGCCGAAGTGCTGGAGGAGCAGGACATTGACACCAGCCGGGCCTATATGGGCGCGACGGTCCGGGTGCTGAACACGAAGACCAAAAAAGAGATTTCCTACCAGCTCGTGAGCCCCGTGGAGGCGGATATGGCGAACGGCCGGATCTCGACCGCCTCCCCCGTCGGTCGCGCCATTCTGGGGAAGGCGGTTGGTGAAGAGGCCGTGGCCACGGTGCCCGCGGGCGATCTCGTGCTGAAGGTGCTCGACATAACTTACTGAGATACCGGGCGCGGTCCGGGTGTATTGCAAGCTCAACGCTGATTTTGATCGAAAATTTTACGACGTAGTCCAGGTGTGCCATGCCCAAGAGAACCGACATTAACAAAATATTGCTGATTGGATCCGGACCGATTGTCATCGGGCAGGCCTGCGAGTTTGACTACTCCGGCACCCAGGCGTGCAAGGCCCTTCGGGAAGAGGGCTACACGGTCGTTCTCGCGAACAGCAATCCGGCTACGATCATGACCGACCCGGAAACGGCGGATCGCGTTTACATCGAGCCCCTCACGGTGGAATTCCTGGAGCGAATCATCGAGCGCGAACGACCCGACGCGTTGTTGCCCACGGTGGGCGGTCAGACGGCGCTGAATCTGGCGGTGGGCCTTGCGGAACGGGGCATTCTCGAAAAGTATAACTGCGAGCTCATCGGCGCGAAGCTCCCGGCCATCCGCAAGGCGGAAGATCGGGGCGAGTTCAAAGAAGCCATGATCAAGATTGGCCTCGACGTGCCCCGCAGTCAGGTGGTCCATACGCTGGAAGAGGCCCGTGATTTCGGTGCGGAGGTGAACTATGCCGCCGTGATTCGACCCGCCTTCACCATGGGCGGTTCGGGCGCGGGCCTCGCCTTCAACAAGGACGAATTCGAGGCGGCGGTGAAGTACGGCCTGGAAATGAGCCCGGTTACCGAGGTGCTCATTGAAGAGTCCATTATCGGCTGGAAAGAATACGAGCTCGAGGTCATGCGCGACCTCAACGACAACGTGGTGATCATCTGCTCCATTGAAAATGTGGACCCCATGGGCGTGCACACGGGCGACAGCATCACGGTGGCCCCGGCGCAGACCCTCACGGACAAAGAGTATCAGGCCATGCGCGATGCGGCCGTGGCCATCATTCGAGAGATCGGCGTGGATACGGGCGGCTCCAACGTGCAGTTTGCCGTGGATCCGAAATCCGGCCGCATGATCGTCATCGAAATGAATCCGCGCGTTTCACGCAGTTCCGCGCTGGCCTCCAAGGCCACGGGTTTCCCCATCGCCAAGATCGCGGCCAAGCTGGCCGTGGGCTTTTCACTGGATGAGATCCGCAACGATATCACGCGCGAGACACCGGCCTCGTTTGAGCCCACCATCGACTATGTGGTCACCAAGATCCCGCGCTGGGCCTTCGAGAAATTCCCCGGCTCCGAACCGAACCTCAGCGTGCAGATGAAGAGCGTGGGCGAGACCATGGCCATCGGCCGCACGTTCAAGGAATCCCTGCAGAAGGGACTGCGCGGCCTCGAAATCGGCCGCAGCGGCTTCGTGGGGGATGGCGCGTTCAAATCGTTGACCGGCAAGTCCGACGGCGAAAAAGAGAAAAAGGCCCTGCTGACCGCGATGCGCCGCCCGACGCCGGATCGCATGGCCCATGTGGCCGAGGCCCTGCGCCTGGACGCGACGGTGGAGGAGATCTATCAGGCGACGGGGATCGATCCCTGGTTTGTCCGGCAGATGAAGGAAATCGTCGACGAGTACAAGGCCATCGAAACCGCCAATCCGGACGACCCGGCGGTGCTGCGCAAAGCCAAGGAAATGGGCTTCTCCGATCATCAGCTCGCCCGGCTCTGGAGCAAATCGCCGGACGCCGTGCGCGCCAAGCGCAAGAAACATGGCATTGTGCCCGTGTATCGGCTGGTGGATACTTGCGCGGCGGAGTTTGAAGCGTACACGCCCTACTACTACTCTTCCTATGGCGACGAAGACGAGTTTATGGGCACGGACAAAGAGCGGATCATCATCCTCGGCGGCGGCCCCAACCGCATTGGCCAGGGTATTGAATTCGACTATTGCTGCGTCCACGCCGCCTTCGCCTTGAAGGAAGATGGCTACGAGACCATCATGGTCAACTGCAATCCCGAGACGGTTTCCACGGACTATGACACGTCGGACAGCCTCTTCTTCGAACCGGTCACCTTTGAAGACGTGATGAATATCATTGATCGCGTGAAACCCAAGGGCGTTATCGTGCAGTACGGCGGCCAGACACCGCTCAATCTTGCCGAGCGCCTGGAAGCCGCGGGCGCGCCCATCATCGGCACCTCCCCCGACAGCATCGCGCGGGCGGAAGACCGCAAGCGTTTCCGCGACGTGGTGGAGAAGCTGGGCCTCCTTCAGCCGGCCAATCAGACGGCCGTGTCCTTTGAAGAGGCGGCGGAGATCGCCGGCGAAATAGGCTATCCCGTGGTCGTGCGGCCTTCCTACGTGCTGGGCGGTCGCGCCATGGAAATCGTCTACGATCAGGAGTCGCTCAGCCGCTACATGACCTTCGCGGTGGAGGCCTCCCCCGATTCGCCGATCCTCATCGACAAGTTCCTGGAAAGTGCGGTGGAACTGGATGTGGACGCCATCTCCGACGGAACCACGGTCGTGGTCGCGGGCATCATGCAGCACATCGAAGAAGCGGGCGTACACAGCGGCGACAGCGCGTGCATTTTGCCGCCCTACGATCTGGATCCCGCGCTGATCGAGCGCGTCCGTCAGCAGACCCGCGCCCTGGCGCTGGAGCTCAACGTTATCGGTTTGATGAACATCCAGTTCGCCATCCGCGACAACGACATCTTCCTGCTTGAAGTGAACCCGCGCGCGAGCCGCACGGTACCCTTCGTGAGCAAGGCCATTGGTGTGCCGTTGGCGAAACTAGCCGCCAAAGTCATGGCGGGCAAAACCCTCGCCGAGCTGGGCTTCACCGAAGATCCGGTACCTAACTACACCTCCGCCAAGGAAGTGGTGCTGCCCTTCATCAAATTCCCCGGTGTGGACATTCTCCTCGGGCCGGAAATGCGCAGCACCGGCGAGGTGATGGGCATCGACCAGAACATGGGCCTCGCCTTCGCCAAGAGCCAGATTGCAGCCGGCAGCACCGTGCCCATGAGCGGAACCGTGTTCATCAGCTTGAACGAGCGAGACAAGAAAAAAGTCGGTTCCCTTGGGAGAGACCTCGCCGCCCTCGGCTTCAAGTTCCTGGCCACCGACGGCACCGCCGCCATCCTGCGCCAGGACGGCATCGAAGTGGAGGAAGTGTTTAAGGTTGGCGAGGGTCGTCCAAATATCGTGGACCAGATCATCAACAAGAGCGTGGACTGGATCATCAACACCCCGATGGGCGCGGCCTCCAAGCACGACGAAGTGGCCATCCGCCGCACGGCGCTGGAGAACAATATCCCCACCATGACCACCCTCGCCGCGGCCCGCGCCGCCGTGCAGGCCATCCGCGCGTTGAAAGAAGGCGACCTCGCCGTCATCTCGCTTCAGGAATATCACGCGATGGGGAAGAAATAGTATTCCCGACTTGGGTGCACTATCCGAATAAACACGAGGTCGGCCTGCGTGGCACTTGGTTTGCCATCGCAGGCCGACCTATTTCTGGTGCCTGAAAACATCGATAAGGACACTCAACTCAGCGTATCTCGAGTTCCCTCCAAACAACCGTAGAGCGCCCCGCAAGGTCGGTGGTTACAGCCCGCAGGCGATACTTGCCCGGCTGTGTGAAATGCAGAGTCGCCTCGGCCTTGAACTCGCCGCTGCCCTCAATCGCGGCTGGCGCAAAGTCGATCTCCGGTCCGCGAAATGCATAGTCTTCCTTATTCGGACCGTAGACTTCCCAGAGCACTTGCAGCTTCTGGTGGACGCCGTTATTGTCGGGCAGGGGGGCATAATAGACCGGTGCGCTGCCTTCCCGTACCTTCGCCGACACCGCGATGGAGCATGGCGCGGCATCGCTCGTCGCAGCAAGTGTGACTTCCAGTTGTGGCGCATCTCCAGCGGGCCTGTCCGGGATTCGCGGTCCATCCTGAATCGTTGTCTGGCCGCCGGTCATGACTTCGACTTTGCCGTCTTCCAGGACGCGCACGATTTCGCGATAACCCTGCTCCTCGATCTTTACCTGTGGCAGATCCCACAACAGATCAAAGGCCACGCCCTGGCGGATACAGCGCTCGATTTCCGTGAAGGAATTGCCCATGACCGTCCTGTAGGTCTTGCCTACGCGATTGACGCGCTCCAGGTTAAGTTCGGGCAAGCCCCACAGTGGCCCCTTGCCCATGTGGACATGGCCGAGGCTGTAGCCGGGCGGCAGCAGGATGGCCACCTCGGCGGCGCGGAGCAGACGGGGCAGATCGCGATCCGGGTAGTCCTTTGCCAGGGCGGAGAGGTGCCGGGTGCGGTCGAGCACTTCGGTGAAGGGCACGCAGGCCGTCATCGCGCTGTCCCAGTAGAAAAACCGCGTGGCGCCGCATTCGTAGGCGCGGGAAATGAAGGCGGCGGATTCCGTCCGGTCCACGCCGCCGTAGGTGCTGATGCCCCATTGCTTGCCGCTCACGCGGGCCGCGCCCCGCACGAAGCCGATGATGATATCGATGAAATGGTCGCTGCCGGTCACCGGGATCTGGCAGCCGAAGCTCATGTTCATCTCAGGCAGCGTACGGCGCGTTCCCAGTCGGCCCGGTGGTTCGAAGACGATGGCGTCGGGTGTTTCGGGATGAAAGAGCAACTCGTAGGCTGCGGAGCTTACCATCGTCTCCCAACTGTAGATGTTCGGCTGGACAAAACTCATCGTGCCGAGGTCGACATCAGGGCGGCCCGCCAGGCTCTTCACGAATTGTGTCGGCGCGCCGTTCGCGATGGTTTCCGCGTACAGCTTTTCCAGCTCCGCCATGGCGAGCTGGGGTGTGACGGTCCGGCGCAGGGACTCGTCCTCCTTGAAGCGCGGCCGCAGGACGTAATCGCGCACATGGACGGAGGGCTCGTCCAGGAACAATGCTGGTCCAATGTAGAGCGGGCGGTAGAGGCATTCAGGGTAGGGCATTTCGGAGCCGCCGCCCCAATAGAATACCCCGGCGTTGTCAAACCACTCCGCCTGCGCCGCGTCCGCGCTGAAGCAGTTGAGACCCGCGTCCATCATGGTCTTGAAGTCGTCCTCGGTCAGCGGGACGTACTCGTAATCCGAGCCATCGTGGCGGCGTGTCTCATCCACCTGGCGCGTGTTGTGCGGAACGCCCGTGAGCACGTCGGGCCGGAGGTGGCGAACAACGGGCTCTGCGGGCAGTTGCAACTGGCCATTCGTGACGTCGGAACGATCATATCGATGGCCCAGGTAGGTTACCGCCGCTGGCAGGGGCCACGCCGCCTCCACATCGGGCGCGGCAAGCGGAAAGAGAAATGACCGTGCTCCGTTCGTGGGGAGTACGGCAAATTCAGTCACGGCGTGACGGTACTCGACCGGAACAGACGTTCCTTCCTGCAGGAGATAGCGGAAGACGGTGTACTGTGAATTGGTCGGGGGACCCTGGCACAGCGCCCAGACCGAAAACCGGTCTCCATTCTTCTTTGTGGCTTCCAACTGGAGCCATTGCCCTTCCGCCCCCTTCCATGCGTCGGTGGGGCCCAACGTCACGACGAAATGCTCAACCACCGAAGTGGCATCTTTTCGGTGGTCACCGATGTGATAGGCGGCAGAGAGGCCCGGTTCGCCCAGGGGCATCTGAGCCCGGGCCGATGGTGGGACGGTCGCAACGAACAGGCAAATTGCAGCAATAGTCAGCGTGGTGCGCAGAAACATGTCAGCCTCTCTGGTTGATTCGGTGGCGGCGAAACAGCATTATCCATTGTACGGCGAAACGGACGCCCGGAGATAATCGCGAGATAGCCACCACAGAATCATGGCACCCGACTGTAATCTGTCGGGTCTAACCGCGCAATGGGCTCTAGCGTTGCCGCCTGCTGCGGCGTTTCTATTTATTTCCTCAACCGGGAATCGGGTCAAGGAACCGGAGACACAACATGATACGCAAAATGGCGCTGATCGCAGTCACAGCATGCTTCCTGGTCCAGGCCGAAGGGCAGCAACTGGCCTTCCCCGGCGCGGAGGGCTATGGCCGATTTGCGAAGGGCGGGCGCGGGGGCGATGTCTACCACGTCACCCAGCTTGGCGACAGTGGACCGGGTTCGTTGCGCGAAGGCATCGAAACGGCCTCGGGGCCGCGCACCATTGTCTTCGAGGTGTCCGGCACTATCGCGCTGAAGTCTATCCTTCGCATTGAAGGGAAGGGGCTGACCATCGCGGGCCAGACTGCGCCGGGCGAGGGCATTACGATTCGCGACTACAACCTTCACCTGCGCGACGCTTCCGATTTCATCGTTCGCTTCATCCGCCTGCGCCTCGGCGATCAGAACAAGAAGGGCGACGAAGCGCCGGATGCTTTGACCGTGGATCGCTGCGAGAATTTCATACTCGACCACATGTCCATGAGCTGGGGCGTGGACGGCAACTGCGACACACGCGGATGCAAGGACTACACGATCCAGTGGTCCATTTTCAGCGAGGCCCTCCACGAGAGCATTCACCCCGAGGGGGGGCATGCCATGTGCGCCTCCTTTCGCGGCCCGCTGGGCGATGGCACAATCCACCACAATATTTTTGCTTCCAGCCGCGACCGACATCCCACCATCGGCGGTTCGGTGAAAGATCCCCAATGGATCATCGACTTCCGGAATAACGTCATCTTCAACTGGAGCGGCGCAGCCAACGTTTGCGACAACCAGGTGAATCTGGTCAATAACTACTTCAAGCCCGGCCCCGAAACCGACCCAGGGCGACAGCCCGTGGCGATGAAAGCCAGCTTGCCGGACAAGGCAAAAGGCTGGATGGGTGGCAACGTGTTTGAGGGCAACAAGGGCTGGACGAAGGACAACTACAGCGCCGTGGACATGAAATCGTGGCTAAAGCCGGACTCGGGCTACAAATACGCGGGCACGGTAGAGGATTGGAGTGTGGATCAGCCCTACGACCTCGGTGAAAACACCCCAAAAACACAATCCGCCGAAGAAGCCTGCGCCATCGTTCTCGACCGCGCCGGGGCGTCCCAAGCCCGCGATGCTGTGGACCAGCGCTTCATCGCCGATCTCCGCAATGGAAAAGGAAAGCTGATCAACTCGCAGAAGGAAGTCGGTGGCTGGCCGGAGCTGAAGGGCGGAACAGCGCCGGAAGATAAGGACCGCGACGGCATGGCCGACGCCTGGGAGCGCGCGCATGGTTTGGACCCTGGGAATCCGGAAGATCGGAATGAAGTAGGAGAGGGCGGGTATACGCGGCTGGAGGCGTATTTGAATGGATTGTGCGCGCGGTAATACCTGACTGCGTATTCGGTCCCTCGAATCCACATGGCATCCTTCGCCCCGGGTGAATCGCCCTGCTTTGCGTCATTCCTGGAAGCGCATCGCGTCTCCAGTGCCGTTATCCTGCCTCGCAAAAGCTG
Source organism: Candidatus Hydrogenedentota bacterium (assembly GCA_016791475.1). NCBI lineage: Bacteria > Pseudomonadati > Candidatus Hydrogenedentota > Candidatus Hydrogenedentota bacterium. The sequence continues at coordinate 19,033 of JAEUWI010000018.1, read as the reverse complement.
CCGCTGTGCTTTCGGTATGTCTAATCCAGATTCTGCCGGTGTTTGGCTACAAACGCTGCTATCTCGTCGCTAACCTTTGAACGCCGCTCCGTCAATTCGGCGTCGGGTTGAATACCCTCTAACTTTTGGACGATTTCCTTGAGATCGTCGCGCACGCGGTTGTCCAGGTCTCTACGTTCAAGCTCCTTCAAGAGGAATGGTCGAACTGGCTGCCCGAAGCTCACCAGGATGTGGTAGTACGCTGAACTACTAATGGGCGTCCCGTCGCTCATCGCATCGAGCACGCGCGAACCGCTTTCGCTGAAGTCATAGTCAAACGCAGCGAGCTTTTGAGCAGCGAAATAATAGGGGGCGGTTTCCAAGTTCCTGTAGCAGCGTTCTCGGACTTCCTTCCGCTGCAGGACGGTCACGCCATCGGGAATGACGAGTTCATCCAGGTGAATCTGGCCAAAATTATCTTTCGGGTCCAGGAGCCCATCGCCGACTTCACGGAAAATGGAGATCTCCATGGGTTCGACGGGTTTGCCGTCGCCAATGTAAACCGTGAGGGTCGGATACACAGGCTTTACGCCGCGCGTGGCTTCGCTTTCAGTGGCGGAGGGGGGACCTTCGCGAAGGAGATCCAAGCGCCAGCCAAAGGAAAGTTCGTTGAAGCCGAAAGTTTTGGTCCTGGCCGGACCGGGAAGCAGGATGACGTCGTGAACGGGGATATCAACGGCGGCAAACTTCTGCAAGACTTCATTGAGCTGTGCCGTAGTGCCGCGATAAAAAAAGATCTCGTTGCCCGCGCCCGTATAAGAACGAAACTGTCCGGGGCCTCTAAGCACCTCCACCAGACGGGGCCACTCGACGTAGTTCTTGTCGCGAATTACGTCGTTGATGATTGACATGCCGAGGGTTGCCTGAGCGGGAATAAAGAGCAATGCCAGGAGAACAAGGCAGGTCTTCGTGCGCGCCATGGTGTTGGCTCCGGTTATTCGAGGGAGGCGTTGCAATCCGATTAACTCTAAATATACGAGCATAGGCCCTGGGACGTTGACGATGTCATCGCCGAGGGATGCCGTCGCGGGACGACGACTATTCCAATGGCTGGCGTCGCAGGTCAATTGAGCCGTGGGGAATGCGGGCCATTTGCGTCGTCGTGACTTTCAGGGACTACACATGCGCACTACCTGCCGTCCCAATTGTCCCTGCGACCAGGCACGGCCATCTTCCAATCTTAGAGAACCCCGGTCCCGCCAGTGTCCACCTCAACTTTCCCAATCGTCCAAGCGCAGTCCCGTAACCCGCGCAAACTCGCTCATGTTGTGCGTCACCAGCACCGCATCGTGCGCGCGGGCCATTGCGGCGATGAGGATATCGTGTGGCCCGATAGGCTTGCCCTGCGCCGCCAGGTCGGCGCGGATCTGGGCCGCTTCGTCCGCGCAGCGGTCGTCGAAGGAGAGGCTGGCGAGCGGTGCAAAGAAAACCCTCAACACGCGGAGATTTTCTTCAACTTTTCGGCTTCGCCTCGCTCCGTAGAGCAATTCTGCCTTGACGACGCTGCAAAGAGCGATCTCGTTTGGCGGGTAGCGGTGAAACCGCTCGGCAATTCCCTCATGGGTTTGATTCAAGAGTCGGATACACACATTTGAATCGAGGACAAACATCAATCGAAGGACTCGCGCTGCTCAAACTCGCCCTGCTCAGGCCGTACAAGTGGGTCCCCTTGCCATCCGCCGAAAACGGTTTCGAAATAGCCATCAGGCCACTGATTGCTGGCCTTCTCCCGATCAAGCTGTTCCGTACCCCGGCGCGAAACTTCGTCACCGAGTGCCGGGCTATCCTCCCGGCTTTCCAACTCAATATAGTCGCCCGCTTCAATGGCGTCGATCCCCTTCTGGACTTCCGCCCGCAGTTCTACGAGGTTTTCGCGGTATTCCTCCTCTTCGCGCTCCAGAAGATGCAACGCCGCCCGGACGACTTCGTTTTCGTCGGGGTAGCGGCCCGCCGCCACGCTATCGTGAATGAAGCGCGCCAACTCTTCGGGAATGTCTATGGTTCGCGTTGTCATGGGATATACTTCCGTGATGACTTGTCAGCAGGATTGCAGATCTTCGCTCCAAATGCAAGGGGGCGAAATGGGCGACTGACGCAACCGATACTCGCCAGCTAAACCTCCCAATCTTCCAGGCGCAGCCCCGTAACCCGCGCGAACTCGCCAAAGTTGTGCGTCACCAGCACCGCATCGTGCGCCCGGGCCGTGGCGGCGATGAGGATGTCGTGGGGCCCGATGGGCTTGCCTTGGACAGCCAGATCGGCGCGGATCTGGGCCGCTTCCTCCGCGCAACGATCATCGAAGGGAAGGCTTTGAAAGGGCTGAAAAAAGTCGCGCAATGTCGTTAGATTCCGCTGCACCATCCGGCTGTGGCGGGCACCATAGAGCAATTCCGACTTCACAACGCTACACAGGACGAGTTCACCGGGCTCGGCGTGCCGTATCCGCGACACGATGCCGGGATGGGCATTCTTGAGGTACTGAACACACACGTTTGAGTCGAGGAGATACATCAATCAAAGCTTTCTCGAACTTCAAACTCGCCCTGCGCGGGAAGCTCAAATTCACCTTCCCACGAGCCCGCGAGTTCGAAAAAGCCTTCCGGCCATTGGTTGCCGACATCCTTCTCGATCAGGCTCGCAATGTACTTCGAGACCGAAATATGTTGATGCTCCGCCTTTTCCTGAAGGCGTTTCGCCAGGGTTTCGTTCAGGTAGCAATGAACTTGCGGCATAGGTCAAATCTCCAAATATATTTGCTATATTTGGAATTGTATCACAATCTCGAGCGATATCAACGCGACCAAAAGAAATCGCACCCCGGACGGTGTTCCGGGGTGCGTGATTTCATAAAGAAACTCGCTAACGACTACCGAATCTCCAGCATTCGATCGATGGGCTTCCGGGCCGCTTCGATGATGGCGTCGTCGAGCTCCACCTTGTACTGGATCTTCTGGAGGGCTTCCAAGGTGTCTTCGAGGCTGATCTGGTTCATGTGCTTGCAGCGGAGGTTGCAACTCCGAATCATTTCGCGGTGGGGGAACTGGCCGGCCATGTTGTCGCCCATGCTGCACTCGGTGAGGAGGGCGTATTGGGGGGCGTCGACTTTCTCGACGTAGTCCACCATGACTTTGGTGCTGCCCGCAATATCCGCCTTGGCGATGACTTCGGGACTGCACTCGGGGTGGGCGAGGATGACCGCCTGGGGAAACTGGCGGCGGATGTTTTCCACATCCTGGATGGTGAAGAGCTCGTGGACTTCGCAGCGCACATCCCAACCGAGGACGGCGGGCGTATCGGCGTCGATCTGGGCGACCAATGCGTCGTTGAGCGCCGGGGCATAGGCCATGCCGACTTCGGCCGCCGAGTTGCGCGCGAGGTATTCGTCGGGCAGGAAGATGACGCGCTTGTGGCCCAGCGCCAGCAGGTGCTTGAGCACCTGGCCGGCGTTGCCGGAGGTGCAGCAATAGTCCGACTCGGCCTTCACGTCTGCGTAAGTATTGACATAGCTCACGACGGGCGCGCCGGGGTACTTAAGCTTGAGCGCGCGAACGTCGCTGGCTTTAATGCCGGAGGCCAGGGAGCAGCCGGCCTTGTTGGAGGGCACGAGCACGGTCTTGCCGGGGTTCAGCACTTTGGCGGTCTCACCCATGAACCAAACCCCGCAGAACATGATAATATCGGCATCGGTTTTCGCGGAGATGGCCGAAAGCTGGAGGGAATCGCCCACGAAATCCGGCACGGAGTGATAGAGGGCGGGCTCCATGTAATTGTGCCCGAGGATAACCGCGTTCATCTCTTTCTTGAGGAGATTGATCTGGTGGGCGATTTCGGCCTTGAGGTCGATCTCGAATTCGGGCATGACCATGTGCAGCTTTGCATGAAGCTGCTGGCGGAGCTCGTCGAGCGATGTGCTGTATTCAAGGGCGTTCGCGTTGGTCATGGTGGCGTAATTTCCTCGCCTCGGGCGTTCAACCAGATGGGCCCACTTTCGGGCCACGGCTCCGCTTCAATTGTGCCGCGCGGGCGGTTACACCTTCCCCCGCAAGGAGGTAGGGAACGGGCCTGGCGGCGTAAGGGTGATAATTTAACTGCGAATGGTATCACAGGGCCTGATTACACTACAAACAGGGCGCGCTTTTATTCCTCGCCGCCCCGTGCGCAAATGCGATTTTTCGGTGGTCACGGAGCAATTCCGGGGTGGTGCCGGCTCAGGTTTCCTCGGTGGTCACGGGGGCGGCATCGCCCTCGATCGCGGAGTGCACCGCGTGCCACGCCAGGGTGGCGCATTTGATGCGCACGGGAAACTCCCGCACGCCGGCGAATACCTGGAGCTTGCCCAGCGATGCTTCGTCCAGCGGGGCGTCGGGACGGCTCGTAATCATGGTGTGGAAGCGGTGGAAAAGCTCTTCCGCCTCGGCCCGGGTCTTGCCCTTGAGCACGGTGGTCATGACGGAAGCGGAGGACTTGGAAATGGCGCAGCCGGAACCCTCGAAGGAAATCTCCTGAATAACCTCGCCATCGAGTTTGATATGCACCGTGAAGTGATCACCGCACAGGGGGTTGAAGCCCTCGACACTCTTGTCGGCGTCGGGCAGCTTCTTGAAGTTTCTCGGGTTCCTGTTGTGATCCAGGATCACCTGCTCATACAGGGCGCGGGACTCGGACATCAGCCAAATACTTTCTTCACTTCGTTGAGGGCATTCACGAGGGCGTCGATTTCTTCGCGCGTATTGTACACGGCAAAAGACGCGCGCGCCGTGGCGGCCACGCCATAGCGCTGCATCACGGGTTGCGCGCAATGGTGCCCGGCGCGGATGGCGACCGCGTTGTCGTCCAGTATCTGTCCGATATCGTGGGGGTGGGCGCAGTCCATGGTGAAGGAGAGCACGCCCGCCTTCCGGGCCGCCGTCCCGATGATATGGACCCCATCCACCTGCGCCAGAGCCTGGGTGCCGTAGTCGAGCAGCGCGGCCTCATACTCGGCAATCTTGTCGATCCCGATGCCGTTGATATAGTCCACCGCCGCACCCATGGCGATCACGCCTTCGATGTGGGGTGTCCCCGCTTCGAACTTGTAGGGCAGGTGGTTGTAGGTCGTTTTCTCGAAGGTGACCGACAGGATCATGTCGCCGCCACCCTGCCAGGGGGGCATGGACTCCAGATGCTTCGCCTTGGCGTAAAGAACGCCCATGCCCGTGGGGCCATACATCTTGTGGGCGGAGCAGGCGAAGAAGTCCACGTCCAGTTTCGAAACGTCGATGGCCATATGGGGAGTGCTCTGGGCGCCGTCGAGGAGCACCGGGACGCCAATCGCGTGGGCTTTCGCGATGATTTCCTCGATGGGATTGATGGTGCCGAGCGCGTTGGAAACGTGCACCACGGAAACGAGCTTCGTGCGCTCATTCAACAGCGCGTCGAACTCTTCCATGATCAGCTCGCCCGCATCGTTTATCGGAACGACTTTGAGCACCGCGCCCGTCTCCTGGCAGAGCATCTGCCACGGCACGATGTTGGAGTGGTGCTCCATATGGGTGATGAGGATCTCATCGCCCTGGCCGATGTGCTTTCGGCCATAGGTCTGGGCCACGATGTTGATGGCTTCCGTCGTGCCGCGGGTAAACACAATCTCGCAGGAAACATGGCTGCCGATGAACTTCGCGATTTTCTTGCGCGCCTGCTCGTAGGCGTCCGTGGCCACCTGACTCAGGTGGTGTACGCCCCGATGCACATTGGCGTTCTTCGTGTAGTAGTAGTCCGAAATCGACTCCACCACCGAACGCGGCGTCTGCGAGGTTGCCGCGTTGTCCAGATACACGAGGGGCCTGCCCCGCTGCACGAGCCCGAGAATCGGGAAGTCGGCGCGGATCCGCTCGATATCTATGGCGCGGGCCAGTTCGTCGAGGCGGTCGGTGGTGATGCTAGCTGCGGGGGAGGTCATGGTACTACCTACTGTTGGGGGCTGTACTTCTTGAAGATGTAGTGCTGCAGGCGATCACGGAACGCCTCGGGGCCAATCTCGGCCACGATCTCGTCGGCGAAACCGTAGGTCAACATGCCCCGCGCCGTGGCTTCGTCGATGCCGCGGCTGCGGAAGTAGAATATGATCGGGTCCGGGTGGGCGCCCACGGTCGCACCATGAGTACACTTCACGTCATCGGCGTAAATTTCGAGCTGGGGCTTCGTGTCGATGGTGGCGCTGTCCGAAAGAAGCAGGTTGTTGCTCAACTGGTCGGAGTCCGTCTTTTGCGCGACCTGATCCACATTCACTTTGCCGGTGAAGACCGACTTGCTGTTGCCGTCCAGAATGCCCTTATAGGCAATGCGGCTGTTGCAGTTCGGCACCGCGTGGTGGATGTGGAGCGCGTTGTCGATGAGGCGCTCGCCGTCGTTCATATACAAGCCGTGCAATGCGCATTCCGCGCCGGGACCCGCGAGGCGAATACACTGCTGGTTCCGGGTGATCTTGCCCTCCTGGCTCACCACGAGGGAGAAGAGGCGGCTGTCGCGGTCCTGGTGGAATTCGGTGGTGGACAGATGATTGCCCGCCGCGCCTTCCTGGACGGCCTTGTAGTACTTCAATCCCGAATTCGGACCGAGAGCGATTTCCTCAACGATGTTGTTGAGGTAGCTCGCCGAGCCGACGCTCGCATAGGTCGCGATGACGGTGGCTTCGCTGCTCTCGTCCAGCGCGATCACGTTGCGCAGATGCGCCGCCTGCTGTACCGACGCGGTGCTGATGAAGAGCAGGTGAACGGGTACGTCCAGCACGGTCTTGCGCGGCAGGTAGACCAGCGCGCCATCCTTCACGTTCGCCGTGTTGAGCGCGGTATAGGCGCTGCGATTCTGCGCGTGCTGGTTCAGGTGCGCGCGGGCCACGTCCGAACCCAGGTTCGCATAGAGGCTGCCGAGCAGCACGCCGTCGGGCAATGTCCCGAGGGTCGAAAGCGCCTCGGAATAGTAGCCATCGACGAAGACCACTTCGTGATAGCCGTGCTGTGCCAGCGAAAGGCCTTCCAATTGCGCGGCGTCCACCGCGCCGGGTGTGGCGACGATGGGAAAGTGGTTGTTGGAAATCGCGGCGATATTCGTGTGCCGCCATTCCTCCAGCTTGACATGGGGGAAGGCGCTCGCTTCGAACGCGGCGCGGCCCGTCTCGCGGATAAGCCCGAACCAGTCGGGCTGTCCATTGACCGGCTCGCGGGTCAGATCGGCGAGGTACTGATCGTGTGGGGTGAGGGTGGCTTCAGACATCGTGTGCTCCGTGGGGCCCGCTTAGACCGCGGCCTCTTCTTCTTCGCGAAGCCAGTCGTAGCCCTTTTCTTCCAGATCCAGCGCGAGCTCCTTGCCGCCGGATTTCACAATGCGGCCCTTATAGAGCACGTGCACGAAGTCGGGAACGATATGATCGAGCAGGCGCTGGTAGTGGGTGACCACGATGAAGGAGCGCGTGGGCGTGCGCAGCTTGTTCACGCCCTCGGAAACGATTCGAAGCGCGTCGATGTCCAGGCCGGAGTCCGTTTCGTCCAGAATCGCCAGGCGCGGCTCCATGATGGCGAGCTGGAGAATCTCGTTGCGCTTCTTTTCGCCGCCGGAGAAGCCGAAGTTCACAAAGCGTTCCGCGAAGCTGGGGTCGACGTTGATCAACTCCATCTTTTCCTTGAGCAGGGCCGCGAAATCCATCGCGTCAAGCTCTTCGAGGCCGCGGCTGACGCGGATTTCGTTCACGGCCGCGCGCAGGAAATAGCTGTTCGTGATGCCGGGGATTTCCACGGGATACTGAAAGGCGAGGAACATGCCCAGGCGCGCGCGCTCTTCGGCCGGCATCTCCAGCAGGTCCTGGCCCAGGAAGTTCACGCTGCTTTCTTCATCCACTTCATAGGCTTCATGGCCCGCGAGAATCTGGGCAAAGGTGCTCTTGCCCGAGCCGTTGGGTCCCATGATGGCGTGCACTTCACCGGGATTAACGGTGATGTCGATGCCCTTGAGGATTTCTTTTCCGTCAACAGACGCTTTCAGATTCTTTACTTCAAGCATGTTATCCAACACTCCCTTCGAGGCTCAGGCTCAGCAGGTTCGACGCTTCCACGGCAAATTCCATCGGCAGGTGGTCGAAGACCTCCTTGCAGAATCCATTGACCACCATGGAGATGGCGTCTTCCGGGCCGATACCCCGGGATTGACAATAAAACAATTGGTCTTCACTGATCTTGGATGTGGAAGCTTCGTGCTCCACGGAGGCGGACTTGTTCCGCACGCTGATGTAAGGGAAGGTGTGGGCGCCGCACTCATTACCGATCAGCAGCGAGTCGCACTGGGTATAACTGCGGCTGTTGACCGCCTTCGGCATCACCTGCACCAGCCCGCGATAGCTGTTGTCGCTCTTGCCCGCGGAAATGGTTTTGGAGATGATGGTGCTCTTCGTGTTCTTGCCGAGGTGAATCATCTTCGTGCCCGTGTCGGCCTGCTGAAAGTTGTTGGTCAGCGCCACGGAGTAGAATTCGCCGACGGAGTTGTCGCCCTTCAGGATGCAGCTCGGGTATTTCCAGGTGATGGCGGAGCCCGTCTCCACCTGGGTCCAGGAAATGCGCGCGTTGTCTTCGCAACGGCCGCGCTTGGTCACAAAGTTGTAGATGCCGCCTTTGCCCTCGGCGTCGCCGGCGAACCAGTTCTGCACCGTAGAATAACGGACGGTCGCGCCGGGCAGCGCCACGATCTCCACCACGGCGGCGTGAAGCTGATTCTCGTCGCGCTGGGGCGCCGTGCAGCCTTCGAGGTAGTTCACCGTGCTGCCTTCGTCCGCAATGATGAGCGTGCGCTCGAACTGGCCCGTGTTTTCCTGGTTGATCCGGAAATAAGTGGACAAGTCCATCGGGCACTTGGTGTTCTTCGGGATATAGACGAAAGATCCATCGCTGAAGACAGCGGAGTTCAGCGCCGCGTAGAAATTGTCGCTCTGGGGCACCACGGAGCCAATGTATTTCTTCACCAGTTCGGGGTGATCACGCAGGGCTTCGGAAATGCTGCAAAAGATGATGCCGCGCTTCGCCAGGATGTCTTTATGGGTCGTTACGACGGACACACTGTCGAAAACCGCGTCCACGGCCACGCCGCTCAGGCGCTTCTGTTCCTGCAGGGGGATCCCCAGCTTGTCGAAGGTCGCCAGAATCTCGGGGTCAACCTCGTCAAGGCTGTTGAGTTTCTTCTTCTCCTTCGGCGCCGAATAGTAGCTGATGGCCTGGAAATCGGGCTTGGCGTACTTCACCTTGGCCCAGGAGGGCTCTTCATCAAAGCGCAGCCACGCCTGGTAGGACTTCAAGCGCCATTCCAGCATCCAGTCGGGCTCATTTTTCTTCGCCGATATAAGACGGATTACGTCCTCGTTCAAGCCGACGGGGATCGTCTCGGATTCAATGTCGGAGGTCCAGCCGTACTTATACTCGCGCTGGGCGGCCTCTGCCGCGCGTTTGTTGCTCTGCTCCACGCGCGTGCCGGTGTATTCGGCGGTTTCAAGCTTTCCGGTAGGGGAAGCCATATGAAAAATCTCCTGTTGTGCAGTCGAAGGGCACCAGGGCCTCGTTTTGGTGCGGTGCGCAGGGCACTCCGCTCCCCCGTCAAAGTCATGAACGAAAGAAGCGCGATCACACGTGTGGTAATGGGTACGGTGATAAGGGCGGGCTTCGTGCCGGTCACGGGCGCCGACCTGTTGCTCCGCAGGCTCACAACGCTAGAAACAGCACGGACTTACGTTTTATTCCCACCAGGACTTGAGCCCCCAGACATCCCCGCGCGCCAGCAGGGATCTGTTTGGGCGCTTTCATCATTTTAACACAGCCCGGCAGTCGAAGGGAAAGATCGGGCGCCTGATATGAGCGTTGGCTTTACGTGAACGGGCCACTCCTGGAAATCAAGCGCGCCACTCGCCGGATGAGCAGCCCATCCATCCCGTCCCCAACCCTATATCATTGCAACCTTTACGGATGCGCGGGTATTATACCCCCATGGCCCGAGTCCAGCGGCGGTGCCTCCCTCTTGCTGCCGTGTTGGCCATTTTTCCCGAATTTCATGGAGTTTTTCGATGCGAATCGCCTCAGCTTGGTTCCTGATCGCGCTGGCCCTGTGGGTTTCGGGCGCGGTGGCCCAGGAAAACGCCACACCTGAAAACGTCCCCACGGCGCCCGCACCGGTGGAGGCCGCACCTCTGGAGCCCGTCTCCATGGACAACGCCGCCGTCACCGTGGTGGATACCGCCACCCCGGAGGCCGCGGGCCAGCTCACCCTCATGATGATGATCGAGCAGGGGGGCTTCATTCTGTGGGTGATCATGGGCCTCGGCTTCATAGCCTTCGTGCTGTCGGTGTACTACCTCCTCACCTTGACGCCCGGACGCGAGGCCCCCAGGACCCTGGTGAAGCGCGCCCACGGCATGCTCCATGCCGGCGATCTACGGGGGGCCTACCAGATGAGCCAGGAGCGGGATGAATACCTCGCCGTCGTGCTGCGCGCCGGCCTGAAGATGTCCGGCCATGAGCGCTTCGTCATCCAGGAGGCCATGGAGAGCGAGGGCGAACGCGGGGCCACCGCCCTCTGGCAGAAAATCTCCTATCTCAACAACATCGCTTCCCTCACGCCCCTGCTGGGACTGCTCGGCACGGTCTGGGGCATGATGCAGGCCTTCGGCGCCATCGCCCTCCAGGACGCCCAGGTGAAGTCCCTCACCTTGGCGTATAGCGTGTCTCTCGCCATGATCACCACCGCCGGCGGACTCCTCGTGGCGATCCCGTCCCTGGCCGTGTACTTTGTTCTACGGGGCCGCGTGCTGAAAATCATCTCCGCCGTCGAGGCCCACGCCAGCGAGTTCGTGGAGCTCATCGTAAAGGAGAACGAGTCATGAGATTCGGCCAGAACGTCCCCGAACAGCCCGACGCCATTCAGCTCGCGCCCCTGATCGATATCGTATTCCTCATTCTGATCTTCTTCATGGTCACTTCGGTCTACGGCGCCCTGGAGAGCGAAGTCGACATCACCCTGCCCACCGCCGACTCGGCCGTGCAATCGGAACGCAATCGCGGGGAAATCTTCATCAATCTCCGTGCGGATGGCGCGATCGTCGTCAACAACCAGGAGCAGACCATCCCGGAACTTCAGGAGTTGCTCCACCAGGTGGCCGAACTCTTTCCCGGTGGCGCCGTGATCATCCGGGGCGACCAGTCCGCCGTACTCGGCCGCGCCATCGAAGTGCTCGATTGCTGCCGCAAAGCGGACATACAGAACGTGTCCTTCGCGGCGATCGAAACGCCGGGTCCTCCCTCGTCCGCGGGTGCGCCGGACGGAGCGGGCTGAGATGGGCCGCCGGATTGTATCCGCCCTGGTGTTCTGCGGGCTGATGGTGTGCAGCGCGCCGCGCTACGCTCAGGAAGCGAACGATCCCCTCCAGTCGAAGCTCGATTTTGCCAATGGACTTTTCGTCCGCGGCTTCTTCAGCGAGGCCGCCGAGGAGTACGAGGCTTACCTCAAAGCGCTTGACGGGAAAGCCGCGCCCCCGGAAGTCTGGTATCGCCTCGGCGAATCGGCCTACGCCGCCGGCGACCATGCTCGGGCCTTGGAGGCCTTCGACGCCCTGCAGGCCCTGCCCGGCGATTCCCCATTCAAGGAACGGGCCCGCCTCAGTCGGGGTGAGGTCTACTATTTCATGAAGGACTACACCCGCGCCATTGAGGCCCTCGGACCCCTCGCCATGGACGGCCAGGACGAGCCCCGCGGCCGCGCCCAGTATTTTCTAGGCAAAGCGTTTTTTGACGGCGGCAAAGTCGCGGAAGCCATCGCCCAGTTCAACCAGTTGATCGAGGACCTTCCCGGGCATGTCATGGCGCCCTACGCCGAGTTTCAATTGGCCTATGCCTACACGGCCCAGAAGGACTTCGAGAACGCCGCCATCCACTACTCCGCCGTCGCGGGCTCGAAGGCCGATGAAACCCTGCGCATGGAAAGCCGCTATCGCGCCGCCCAGACCTACGATCAAATCGGGTGGTACAGCGCCGCCCTCGGGGCCTATGAGCAACTTCAGAAAGACTTCCCCGATTCGCCCTTCAGGGAGCGGGCGGAGGTGGGCCACATCTGGGCACTCTACCACGAGGGCAAATGTCCCGATGCCCTGACCCTGATCAAGCAGCACCTGGAGCGCTTTCCCGAGTCGAAGCACAGGGTGGAACTGGATTACGTGCGCGCCAACTGCCTCCAGCGCGAGGGCGAGAACGACCGCGCCATGGAAGCCTTCACGAAAATACGGGAGGAATTCCCCGACACCGACTTCGCGGGCCGCGCCCTCTACAAGATGGCCTGGATCCAGTTTCAGAAGGGGGACACCGCCCGCGCCCAGACGCTGGTCACGCAGTTTCTCCAGGACTACAAGAATTCCGACCTCAGCGGCGAGGGCGCCTTTCTGCTGGGCACCATTCTGGTGGTCCAGGGCAATCTTGAGGCGGCCCACCAGGAGTTTCGCCTCGTGGCCGAGCAATATCCCCAGAGCGAGTTTGGCGCCGAAGCCCTCTTCAAGTCGGCCGAGTGCCTGGAGCAGCTTGCCATGTCCGGCGAAGCGGCCCAGACCTACGAACAGTTCGCCGCCCAGTTTCCTGAGCACCCGCTGCTGGGCCAGGCCCTGCTTCGCGCGGGCGACGCCCGCTTCGCATCGGGCGCTTTCGATGTGGCCGCCGGCCACTATGCCCGTATCCTCGAAGGTACGCCCCAGCCCCTGGTCGAAGAACAGGCCCTTTATCGCCTCGCGCTTACCAAAAACAATCTGAAAGACTTCGACGGCGGTATCGCCACCTTCGCCACCCTCCTCGAGAAGTATCCCCAGACCGCGCACCGTGAAGAGGCCCTTTTTCGCGTGGCGGAGCATACCCTGAAAGTGGCGAAAGAAGCCGTGAAGGCCGTGGAACTCTACCAGGCCCTTATCGACGCCGCACCCGAAGGACCCTACGCGGGCAAGGCCCTCCTCGGCATGGCCCTGGCCCGCTACGAGCACAAGGACTACGACGAGGCCGCCGATCTCTTCCTGAAAATCATGGAGGAGCGTGAAGGCGCGGGCCTCAATGAAGAGACCTACAACTGGACCGGCCAGTGGTTCTTCGACAACAAGAAATGGAAAGAGGCCGCCCGGGCCTTCGAAGCGCTGTTGAAAGCGGTGCCCGCCTATCCCTATGCCGATCAGGTGCGGCTGAAGATCGCCGAGTGCAGCGAACAGGCTGGCGATCAGGAGAAGGCGCTGGAACAATACCAGGCCGTCGCGGAAGGCTCCACCACCACCGCGATCTCCACCGAGGCGCGCTGGCACATGGCCAAGATCTACGAGGCGAAAGGCGAGCTGGAAAAAGCCTTTGAATGGTACGAGGCCGCCGCCAACTCCAACAGCGGCGATATCGCGGCGCGCGCACGATTCCAACTCGGCGCGCTCCACGAGAAGCAGGAAGACTGGGAGAAGGCCGCCCGCAGTTTCATGGGCGTCGCCATCCTGTTTCTGCACGAGGAGATGTCGCCCGAGGCGCTGTGGCGCGCGGGCCAGTGCTATGAGAAGGCGGGCCAGGCGGAGAAAGCGCGCAAGGCCTATGCGGAACTCGTGGAGGACTTTCCCGAGAGCGCCTTTACGCAGAAAGCCGGGGAGGCCCTCAAGGCCCTCGGGAGCGCGTGATGCTGAGCCGGCGTGTGCTTTTCGGCCTCAGCGTGGCGATGGCCGCGGCGTTCTACGCCGCCCTTCTCTTCGCGGCGCCGAGTATCCGCATGCTCCAGGCCGGCGCCCGTCCCGAAAAAATGCTCGCCCGGCTCAACGTCTATCTGCGCGATCCGGCCACCCTGTTCCAGCCCGATACCCAGGCCGATCGCCAGGCCTTCAGTGCCCGCCCCGGTTCGGTGCGCGATCTGCTCAAAATGGACGAAATCCCCGCGGACAACACCGCCTTTGACAAGCCCGAGGTGGAGATTCCGGATTTTGCCCGGCGCGTCGCCAGCGACGCCCTCCCGCCCGCGCCCGCGCCCATGGACGACTCCCTCCACCGTCTGGAGGCCAAGGTCCTCGAAATTACCCGCGAGGCCGCACGGCGCGATCTCGAAGTGCCCCGCCGCCTCGTGCGACCCGGCACGACGGCGCTTCCCGGCGTTGAGGCCTTTCCCGACTTGAAGCCTGCCGAAGATGCGGGGGAGGGGCCCGCATTGACCCTCCCGCCCTCGGGGCTGCCCAGCCTATTGGCCCAGGGGCCCGCCGCGTTGTCGGGCGCGGGGAGTTCCGGTGGCGGACCCGATCTGAGTCAGCCCCCGGTGCAGCTCGAACTGCCCACCACCATGCCCACCCTGGAGCCCGAGGCGGAGCCTCTGCGGGAACCCGTGCGCCAGGCCATGGCTTCGGCCAAAGAGGAACGGAACTACGACTTCCTCGATGGACTCCTCGATATGAAATTGCGCACCTGGCGCAATCCCGGCGATCCGGAAGGCTATTTCGAGCTTCGGATCACACCCAGGAAAGGCGAGTCGATCCCCGTGCTGCCCAAGGATGTGTCCTTTGTGGTGGATGCCTCCAGCAGCATTCCCCAGCACAAACTCAATATTACCGTGAAGGGGCTCCGCACCGCACTCAAGCAACTCAAACCCGAGGACCGCTTTAATCTCGTGGTGTTTCGCGACGCGCCCCAGTACTTCCAGCCCGCCGCCGTGCCCGCCACCAGGGAGAATCTTCAGGCCGCGGGCAAGTTTATCGACAATCTCGCGTCGTCCGGACAGACCGACGTCTTCAAGGCCCTCCAGCCCATGGTCCAGCAGCCGCGGCGCGAAGGCAACCCCGGCGTCGTGGTCGTCGTGAGCGACGGACGCCCCACCGCCGGCCTTCAGGACAGCCGCGCCATCATCAATAGTCTGACCTCGGACAACAGCCAGGGTAACGGCGTCTACGCCTTCGGCGGCGGCAAGACCGTCAACCGCTATCTGCTGGATTTGCTTGCCTACCGCAACAAGGGCGCGGCTCAGGTCACATCGGACATTGAAGACATCGAGAAAGGACTGCCCCAGTTCTTTCTCACATTGCGCGACCCCATCCTGGTCGATTTGAGCGCGGATTTTGGGCGCATCGACACCGGAAAGGTGTATCCACAGTCCATGCCCGATTTCTTCCAGGGCCAGGCGGTGGCGCTCTACGGGCGATTCAATCCCGAATCCAGCCGGACATTCGCCCTGCGACTCGCGGGCAAGGCGGGCTCGGAGAAGAAAGAGATTATCTTTCGCACCAATTTCGACGAGGCCGAAGAGGGAACACGGGATATCGCCCGGAACTGGGCCTTCCAGAAGGCCTACCACATCATCGGGCGGATTTCGCGCGAAGGGGAAAGCCCCGCGCTCCTCGGTGAACTGAAGCAACTGCGCACCGATTACGGGGTTCGCACCAGCTATGACGACTGACGCGCCCCGCGCCTCCGCCTGGCTCGCCGCCCTCGGCGCAACCGATGGGATCGACCGGCCCCGACTCACCGAAATCTACAGAGACCCGGCGCTCATCGAAGAGCGACGTCAACGCCTGTGTGCGGTCCTGAACCGCTATCTGGAGACTTTTGGCGATGAACCCGTCCGCATTTTTCGCGCGCCGGGTCGCATCAACCTGCGGGGCATGCACGTGGACACCCACGGCGGCTGGCTCAACCTCATGACTCACCAGCGCGAGGTGATTGTCGTAGCCGCGCCCTCGCCCGAGGGCTTCACCCACGTGGTGAATACCAGCGAAACCTTCACGCCCCTCCATATCGGCCTTGATGCGCTACCCGGACCCGAAGGTCGCGATTGGCCCGAATTCATCGCATCGGCCGATGTGGCCGCGCGGATCGCCGCCGTCCCCGGTCACTGGCGCAACTACGTGGAAGGCGCCTGGCTCCGCGCGCGCCATGCTGCGCCCGAAAGCGATATCGGCGGACTGCGGATGGTCGTGGACAGCAATCTGCCCCAGGGCGCGGCCCTCAGTTCCTCCGCCGCCTTGTGCATCGCCCTGCTCCACGCCTGGTTCGGATGGAATGAAATCCAACTCGACGACGACGCCCTCATCCTCGCCGCGCAGGACGCGGAGTGGTACACCGGGTCCCGATGCGGCACCTGCGATCAGGCCGCCATCATTCTGGGTAGGCCCGGCGTCATCGTCCACGCCTCCCTTTACCCGAAGGACTTCGGAACCGCCGGCGCCCGTACCATTGCCCTGCCGGAGACCCTGCGCGTTCTCGTGATCAACAGTTTTACAAAGCGCAGCATCAGCGGCGCGGAAAAGGTCGCCTACACCCTCAATCGCTTCGCCTACTCCATGGCCATGGAAATCTTCCAGCAGGCCCTGCGCGAAGCCGGATACCCGGACGAAACCGTCGCCGCCTGCGGACGCCTCTCCAACATCACCCCCGAGGCCCTCGGCGGCCACCCCGCGCTCTACGCCGTGCTGCGCAAGATACCGGAGTACATCTCTCTCGCCGATCTTCGTGACCGCTATGTGCTGCCCGAACTCGACCGTGAATACCAGCGCTACTTCGGCGATGTGCCCTCCAATATGCAGCCCCGGGAGATCGGTCTGCGCGGCCCGCTGCTCTTTGGCATTGCCGAGAGCGAACGCGCCCGGCATTTTGCCGCCGCCCTGGAGTCGGGCGACTACGGGCGCGCCGGTCGCCTCATGACCATCGGCCACGAAGGTGATCGCCGCATCGACCGCGCTGGCAACGCCATACAGCAGCGCTCCGACGACGCCTGGCTACTGGAATGTGCCGAACGCGTCCTGCCTGTCGAGGAGTGTCCCGGCGTCTATGGCGCGAGCAGCGCCGCCCTCGACACGCTCGTGGACGCAGCCCTGAGGCATGGCGCACTTGGCGCATCCCTCACGGGAGCCGGTATCGCCGGCACCGTCCTCGCCCTCTGCCGCGCGGAGGATGCGCGGGACGTCGCCGCCGCCGTAGGGGCCGAGATGGCGGGCGAGAACTACGCCCATTTGGCCGCAATGACCGTGTCGCGCGTTAACGTTCAGCGCGATGGGGCGGTCGTGGAGAACCGCGCCTGCGCTGGCGCGGGAGAAATCATGCCCCTTTGAGCAGGTAATTCCGATTCGCCTCCGGGCAGACCGACAAGTACTTTCGGGTTCGCATGCGAACTGCTATACTTCTTCGAAGCGGCACGGGCCCTGATCCGGGGACTCGACTTTCGCGCGCAGTGGATCGATTGGGAAATGGCCGGCAAACCCCGGTCCGAAATCTGTCAGGACACAACCGGGCATGAGGGGATACGAAATGCTGAAACGGAGTGCGAGAATTGTGTTGTCGGGGGCCCTGCTCCTCCCGCTCTTGCTTTGGGCGGGCGTCGCGCGGGGCGCGGAGAGCGACCCATACTGGCAGATTACCCTTTCCTATGATGAAGCCGGCTGGCGCGTTGTCAAGGCCGCTGAGATTCCCGAAATGGCCAAGGAAGTGCGCACCCCCGGCCTCGCGGGCGCGCCCGGGACCATCGACTGCGACCTCGAATGGCTCGACGCCGATCGGAAAGTGCTCCACACCGCTCCGGTGGAGATTCCCCTCGGGCAGCGCGTCGTTCCCCAGGATGCCGAGCCCTGCATCCCCATGATCCCCGAAACGGGCGTCGCGGTCATCCGCGTCCCAGGGCCCGCCTTTAAGACCTTGCCGGCGGCCCTGCGCATGCGCCAAGCCGCGCCGGCCCGCGGGAAAAGCGTGCCGGCAGCTATCAAACTCGCAGCCAGCGTCGGTGTCGACAGCATGCCCATCGAGGAGCTGGTTCCCGCGACAACCAAGACCGCCGGGCCGCAAAGCGCCACCAAGGTGCGCGACACCGGCGACGACGCCAATCGATTTGTCATGGTCGTGCTCGGCGACGGCTATACCGCTCAGAACCTGAGCGATGGCGACTTTGCGGTCCATACCAGCAACCTCCTGGATGCATTCGCCGCCGCATCTCCCTGGGATGTCTACTTCAACGTTACCAACGTCTATCGCGTCGACGTGGAGAGCAATGACCAGGGCGCGGACAACGAGGACGGTGAGAACGGAACCCAGCGGGATACCTACTTCAATACCGCCTTCTGGACAAGCAGTATCGAGCGCCTGCTTTATGCGGATGGCACCGGGCAGATGCGCGCCTTCGACGCCGCCGACGATCTTGTAGGGCCCGGCGTGTGGGATTATGTCTTCCTCATTGTCAATTCCACCAAGTATGGCGGCGGCGGAGGTTCCATCCCCGTGGCGTCCGTGAACGAGTTCGCAAGCGAGGTCAGCATCCACGAATTCGGCCACACCTTTCCGGGACTCGCCGACGAGTATGACTCACCGTACCCCGGTTATCCGGCGGGCGACTCCGAGCGAAATGTGGATTTTGATTCCGATTTCGATAACATCAAGTGGAACAAGTGGATAGACGAAAGCACGCCCCTGCCGACACCGGATACCTTTACCTACGAGGGTGTTGTAGGCGCCTTCGAAGGAGCCCGCTACCTCACAAGCGGGATTTTCAGGCCGGAGCGCAACTGTGCCATGCGCAGCCTGGGCCAGCAGTTCTGCCGCATATGCAAAGAAGCGCATATTGACGACATCATGAGTCTCGTAAATCTCGTGGATACGGCAAGCCCGACACCCGGCACCGTGACTGTAACCGAGGAGGGACTCGAACTGCGCGTGAGCGCGCTGAATCTGCCCAATATACGCTTTGAGTGGTTCATCGACAACGTCGGCGTTCCCGATCAGACTGCCGATACCCTCCGAGTCTATCCCGCGAGCACCAAAGAAAGCGGAGAGAAAGCGGTCCATTCCATCAGGGTGTTCGTTACCCATGGTTCGGATGATGTACGGGATGTGATCTTTTTCAGAGAGCGCGTGTGGCAGACCGATGTGCCCGTCTTCGTCGTTGCAGGCGGTGAAGGCGAAGGCGAAGGCGAAGGCGAAGGCGAGGGCGAAGGCGAAGGCGAAGGCGAAGGCGAAGGCGAAGGCGA